>CANRLD010000147.1 GCA_947631375.1 uncultured Methylophaga sp.
GCTGGTGTTTGAGCGGCCGCTACAGTTTGCCGGCAACAAGATGATCCAGACCCTGGAGCCAAGGGCATTCTATCTGTATATCCCTTATCGTGATCAGGACGATATTCCACTGTTTGACACCAACTTGCGTACCTTTGGTATGGGCAGTATGTTCAGCCATGATCGGTTTACTGGGCCGGATCGTATTGGTGATGCGAATCAAGTAACGGTTGGACTGACCAGTCGTTTTATTGATGAAGATACCGGACGTGAAAAACTGCGCATGACATTGGGGCAAATTCAGTATTTTGCAAACCGTAAGGTAAATGTACGGCGTAATGTTAAAGAAACAACATCTGATTCAGATTATATTGCCGAAGCCGTTGCCAGCATTACGGATGAATGGGCGCTCGCCGGTCAGATCCAATGGGATCCTGATAGCACCATGTCGAATATGTCTTCTGTTCAATTGCGTTATCGTGGCGATGATGGTGGTGTTTTTAATGTGTCGCATCGTTATCGTCGTGCTGATGGTGAAAACCGGTTCCCTATGGAGCAACTGGATGTCTCCGGTAGCTTGCCAATTAACGACCGTTGGAGTGTGATTGGGCGTTACTACCATTCCTTTATGGATAATACAACGCTGGAAACGCTGGCAGGTGTCGAATATCACAGTTGCTGCTGGGCTACCCGAATTGTGTATCGCGATTATGTGAAAGATGCCTACCTTTATAACCATAACCAGCAGAATAACTTTGACGGCGACAGGCACAACAAGGCCATTTACTTTGAAATCGAACTTAAAGGTTTGGGAAGTTTTGGCAAAAAGTCGGAAAGTTTGCTGCAAGAAAGTATTACCGGGTACGAATAATAATTTTGCTTCAACTTTTAGCTTATAGCGCTTGTCAGACGTTGTAATTTTCCGGATATAGACAGTTTTTCGGTTGTCAGCTGGGCGACTCGTTATAATGGCCGCCATCAATTTACGGAGTTTGGATTGTTCATGATTAAATATTTGCTTGTCGGCTTGTTACTACTTGTAAGCAGTGTCTCGGCAGCACCATTGGATCGGATCGTTGCTGTTGTGAACGACGAAGTTATTCTGGATAGCGAGCTGGACGAAATGGAAGTGACCGTTCGTCAGCAATTACGGCAGCGTAATGCCACATTGCCATCTACAGAAGGGCTGCGCCGTCAGGTGCTGGAGCGAATTATCATGCAGCGCCTGCAGATACAGCGAGCCGAAATGTCAGGGATCCGTGTTGCTGATGATGCGTTGAACGCGGCGATCAGACAAATTGCCGAAAACAACAACATGACACTGCGTCAGTTTCGTGATGCGTTGGAAGCCGATGGTTACGATTTTGCCGAATTTCGTGAAACTATTCGCGAAGAAATGATTATCAATCGTTTGCGAAAAAGTGAAGTTGAAGATTCTATCGTCGTTTCTGAACGCGAAGTAGACAACTTTCTGGCGACACAAAACCTGCAGGGCGACTCAGAAGAATCCTTTCGCTTATTACATATTCTGGTATCGGTACCCAACGCTGCCTCACCAGAGCAGGTTCAGGAAGCCGAGCGGAAACTGGCTGTGATTCAGGACTTATTAGCAGAAGGCGGTGATTTTTCGGAAGTCGCAGCTGGCTATTCTGATGGGCAAAATGCGTTGGAAGGTGGTGAGCTAGGATGGCGTAAGCAAGCCGAGTTGCCTTCTCTGTTTGCGGATGTCGTGCCACACATGACTGTTGGTGAAGTAAGTGATGTTATCCGTAGCGGCAGTGGTTTTCATTTGGTCAAACTTGCTGACAAACGTAGTGAAGAAACACATCTGGTTAGACAAACCAAGGCCAGACATATTCTGATAAAAACCAATGAACTGGTGTCGGATGAAGCGGCTGAAAATCGCTTGAATCAGTTACGTGATCGTATTTTAAGCGGTGAGGACTTTGCTGAATTGGCACGGGCGCACTCTGAAGATACCGGTTCGGCAATTGACGGCGGAAGCCTGGGATGGAGCAGTCCAGGCGTTATGGTTCCCGAGTTTGAAGAAGTGATGAACTCGCTTGCTGAAGGTGAAATGAGTGAGGTGTTTCAAAGTCGATTTGGCTGGCACTTACTCCAGGTAGAAGAGCGCCGTGAGCAAAATATGGCGGATGAGTTCAAACGCAACCAAGCACGTCAGCAACTCAAAGAGCGCAAAGTTGAGGAAGAGTTGGAGAGCTGGTTACGTGCGATGCGTGATGAAGCTTATATTGAGTACCGTGAGCTTTGAGTGATATTCGCCGAATAGCATTGACGGCTGGTGAGCCAGCCGGGATTGGGCCTGATTTATGTATTCAGCTCGCCCAGACGGAGCAGTCTGATGAAGTTGTGGTGATTGCTGATCCGGGTTTGTTAAAGGCCAGAGCACAGCAATTAGGCCTGCCTATAGATTTGATTGCCTTTGAACCGGCGAAAAAACCGGTTCCCAGTTCGGCTGGAACGCTTGTTTATCTGGCATCTGAACTCGCGACACCTGCGATTGCCGGTCAATTAAACCCGGCTAATTCCGCCTATGTTCTGCAAACATTGCAATTAGCGTTAAATGGCTGCCTGGATAAAAGCTTTGATGCCGTGGTGACGGCGCCGGTACACAAGGCGGTTATCAATGATGCAGGCTTTCCGTTTAGTGGGCATACCGAGTTTTTTGCTGACGGGGCCAGCGTTAAAAAAGTCGTCATGATGCTGGCAACACCAAGTCTGCGAGTGGCTTTGGCCACAACGCATCTGCCATTACGAGCCGTGAGCGATGCCATTTCGACGGAGAATCTACTTCAGGTGATGGGTATATTGACGCGTGGCATGCAGCAGTTTTTTGGCCTGGATAAGCCGCGCGTTGCCGTATGCGGTTTAAACCCGCATGCAGGTGAAGGGGGGCATCTGGGCAGCGAAGAGCAAATGGTAATTGGGCCGGCAATCAAACAGATGCAAACACAAGGCCACGAGTTTAGTGGGCCTTGGCCAGCCGATACTATTTTCGTTAAGTCGCGGCTGCAGGATTATGATGCCGTACTTGCTATGTACCATGATCAAGGTCTGCCAGTTTTAAAGCACCAGGGCTTTGGTGACGCAGTGAATATTACACTTGGACTTCCTTTTGTGCGGACATCGGTCGATCATGGAACGGCGTTAGATTTGGCTGGCACAGGTAAGGCAAGTGCAAGCAGCTTACAGGCAGCACTTGATATGGCTGCATTTATGTCGCGAAATAATAAGATTAATTAATGACTGAACAACGGCACTACCCAAAAGCACGTAAGCGTTTTGGTCAGAATTTTCTGCATGACGAGGCCGTCATTGCCGATATTGTTGCTGCAATTTCTCCACAGCCAGATCAGCATTTGGTAGAAATTGGGCCTGGAAGGGGAGCACTGACTGCGCCTTTGCTTGCAGAATGTGGCTGGCTGGATGTGATAGAGCTCGATCGAGACTTAGTGCCCCTATTGGCAAAACAGTTTTCTGCCGAGAAGCATCTACGAATCCATGAGGCGGATGCCTTGCAGTTTGACTTTCGCGCTCTGGGAAAATCAACTGAAAAGTTAAGGGTGATTGGTAATCTTCCATACAACATTACCACGCCACTATTGTTTCATTTGCTAACGCAGGCGAGCGTGATTGAAGACATGTGTTTTATGCTGCAGCGGGAGGTGGTTGAGCGCATATGTGCCGCACCGGGCGGAAAAAACTATGGGCGCCTGAGTATTATGATTCAATATCAATGCTTCGTTGAACAGTTGTTTGTTGTGCCTCCGACAGCATTTGATCCTCCGCCAAAAGTAGAATCGGCAATAATTTATTTACAACCACGACCAACATTTTTAGGTGGCGAAGTCAGTCTAAAAACCTTGGGTGATTTGGTTACCAAAGCGTTCAGTCAGCGTCGAAAAACTATCGCTAACACCTTGAAAAATAGTATTTCAGTGGCGGTTTTGGAGGCTCAGGGGATTGATCCTGCCCAGCGACCGGAGACATTATCCGTTGAACAGTATGTTGCTTTGGCAAGGACCATCGACAGTTAAATTAGTGCCGCTATCATATTAGTCTGTGCCGAAGTTCTGATTTAACGTGAGTTTAGAGCCGGTTCACAAAATTGCCGATAGCAAGAAACACAATAATTTTACTGTCTTGACACGCTGTTTTTGCTGTAGTTAGATACACACAACCAATGGGACGCGCTGGTGTATTATGTGGCCTTTGGGACTTGACCAATAATATAAAATGACACGAGGAATTAAGCTGTGAATAAATCTGAATTAATTGATGCAGTCGCTGCAGCTGCAGACATCTCAAAAGCAAAAGCAGCTCTGGCTGTTGATGGTGTGACTTCAGCGGTCACAAAAGCATTAAGCAAAGGCGATCAAGTTACACTGGTTGGTTTTGGTACATTCTCTGTTCGTGAACGTGCTGCTCGCACTGGACGTAACCCACGTACTGGTGAAGAAATCAAAATTGCAGCTGCAAAAATTCCTGCATTTAAAGCTGGCAAAGCGCTAAAAGATGCTGTAAACTAGTTTCTTTAATTCTGGGGTGCTTAGCTCAGCTGGGAGAGCATCGCCCTTACAAGGCGAGGGTCGGGGGTTCGAACCCCTCAGCACCCACCAGGAATATCAGGAGCGGTAGTTCAGCTGGTTAGAATGCTGGCCTGTCACGCCGGAGGTCGCGGGTTCGAGTCCCGTCCGCTCCGCCA
>CANRLD010000148.1 GCA_947631375.1 uncultured Methylophaga sp.
TATTTTCATCCTCAAATTAACCACACCCCCCAACTAGAGGTTATCCGTCATGACACATTCGACAGCAACACACTTTGCCGATCCCCGCACGCTGTATCCCCAACCTGAATTCAAGACGCAACCACAACAACCACCCGGTGACGAACAGCTGATGCAGCCTGCCCCGGATCACGGTGAAAAAACCTATAAGGGACATGGCCGATTAGCCGGAAAAGTAGCCTTAATCAGTGGAGGAGATAGCGGCATTGGCAAGGCCGTAGCACTGGCATACGCACGTGAAGGTGCAGATATTGTGTTTACTTATTTATGCGAAGATAAAGATGCACAAGATACTGGACGCCTGGTGCGAGAAGCCGGCAGAGAGGTGATTTCTATAAAAATGAATCAAGCGAATAATCGTCAAGCATGCGAGCGCGCTGTTGCGGTGTGCATCGAAAAATTTCAGCGACTGGATATTCTGGTCAATAACGCCGCTTTTCAACAAACCTATGACTCGCTGGATGCTATTCCAGATGATGAGCTTTCCTATACGTTTCAAACCAATATTGAAGCATTTTTTCATTTCTCACGTGCTGCGATGAAGCATCTTCCACCGGGCGGCTCTATTATCAATACAGCCTCTATTCAATCATTTTCTCCCAGCCGCAATCTGGCTCCTTATGCGGCAAGTAAAGCCGCGGTCGCCAGCTTCACCTTATCACTGGCAGCCGAAGCGATTAATAAGGGTATAAGAGTTAATGGTGTCGCGCCCGGCCCAGTGTGGACACCATTAATTCCGACGACGATGCCCGATGAAAAAGTAATCAATTTTGGTAAAAACACCTTGTTTGGTCGTCCGGCGCAACCTGCTGAGTTGGCACCAGTTTACGTGTTTCTGGCGTCAGCCGAGGCTAGTTATGTAACTGGAGAAATCTATGGCGTAACTGGTGGTCGCATTCAAATGTAGAACGTCATTCACCAGGCCGGCGCCGAATAGCAAATTGCTACGGCGTAGCCGGCAGAGTCAATGTGCCACTTTCTTCAAGTTTGATAAATGGCAGCAGGCTTCCTACATCCAGTTTTGCTTTAAAAGTGTAATCCAGACCATCAATTTGTTGTGACAGCAAACGGTTGAGCAAGCGGGCACTACCCAACAGGTCAGGACTGGCCTCAACCGTGACGTCAGCCGTGCCGTAGCCCGGAACCCGGGGTAAATCTGCCGCCGCTCCGCTGAGTACCCGTGTGTCGTCGATTTCAACTGAATAGCTCATGCCTTTAAGCGCTAGCGCGCTGCGGTTAGGGTTAATGATCTGTAAATCAATAATAAAGCGCGGCGCAATACCGGCCGACTCTGGCGCCAACGCCAGGTTAGTAACATTCACTTGTGGTGTCTGATAGTTCGGCGACCAGCTCGCACAGGCAGCAAGCAACGTCAGTAATGCGCCACTCACCAGATAATTGAACCATCGCATACTTTTTCCTTTTGCACTGAGAATAAGGCAAACAGCATGACACATTACTTCAGCAGCAGACCGTCTCTGCGCGACGAACCGGCCTGTTATCCCGAGGTTATGCAGCCTGTTTAATCAACCTGTTCACGCCGTTCATTAAGGCCTTGATCGCCGCAGTGGTTATATTTTCATCCTGACCAATACCAAAGACAGCCTCACCACCATTGATTTTCATCTCGACATAACACACTGCCGCCACATCAGAGCCGCGTCCTAAACCATGTTCCTGATAATCCACAATGGAAATAGGCTGGCCGGTATGCGCCGCCAGTGCCTTGGCAGCAGCATCAATCGGCCCATTGCCCTGCCCGGTCAAGGTCACCGATTGTCCCTGATAACGACTGTCAATCTGCATCCGCACAACTCCGTTTTCATCGCTTACCTTACTGCCTTGAAATTGATAAGGACCATTATTCTGCAAGTATTCTTTTTCAAACAGGCTGAAAATATCGGCGCTGTTTATTTCCTTTCCTGTGGCATCACTGACAGTTTGTACTATTTTGCTGAACTCAATCTGCAAGCGGCGCGGTAATTCAAACCCTGCATGTTGCTGTAACAGGAAACTGACCCCACCTTTCCCTGACTGACTGTTAACCCGCACCACCGCATCATAATCACGATTCAAATCAGCCGGATCGATCGGCAAATAGGGGACTTGCCAATGATCATTGGGGTCTTGACAGGCAAAGCCTTTCTTTATCGCATCCTGATGTGAGCCGGAAAATGCGGTGAACACCAACTCACCGGCATAAGGGTGGCGTGGGTGAACCGGTAACTGAGTGCATTCTTCAGCCAATTGACGGATTTCATCAATCTGGCTGAAATCCAGTCCCGGATCGATACCTTGCGAATACAGGTTCAATGCCAATGTCACCAAGTCAACATTACCGGTACGTTCACCATTGCCAAACAAGCAACCTTCTACTCGATCGGCACCCGCCATTACCGCCAGCTCGGCGGCAGCCACGGCAGTACCGCGATCATTGTGCGGATGTACACTCAAAATAATACTGTCACGGTTGTTCAAATGACGGTGCATCCATTCAATTTGATCGGCGTAGGTATTGGGCGTGGACATTTCCACCGTGGCCGGTAAATTGAAGATCATTTTCTGTTCAGGTGTTGGTTGCCAGATTGCCGAAACGGCGTCACACACTTCTTTGGCAAACTCAATCTCAGTGCTGGAAAACACTTCTGGGGAATATTGATAGACCCACTCGGTTTCAGGGTGTTGTGCCGTTAATTCTTTTACCCAACGTGTGCCGCGCTCGGCAATCTGTTTCACGCCGGCTTTATCGGTGTTGTAAACAATCTTGCGAAATGAGGGGGCGATCGGATTATACATATGCAGAATCGCCCGACGTGCGCCATGCAAGGATTCAACCGTACGCTCAATCAAGTCCTCCCGCGCCTGCGTTAACACTTCAATGGTCACATCTTCGGGAATCAGATCTTCTTCAATCAACCGGCGCACAAAATTAAAATCGGTTGCCGACGCAGAAGGAAACCCCACCTCAATTTCCTTGAAGCCCAGCGCGACCAATGCCTTGAAATAGCGGGTTTTTGTCTCGACCGACATTGGATCGATCAATGCCTGATTACCATCACGCAAATCAGTGCTCATCCAGATGGGCGGTTTTTCAATGACCCGGTTCGGCCACTGACGATCCGGCAACTGAATCGGCTCAAAACGGCGATACTTTTGTGCAGGGTTGGCAATCATGCGCTGGTTCCTTTGTCTGGATAAGAAATGAAGAAATAAATGGCTTGCCTGAAAACCTGCGGCAGGTTTTATCTGTTGTTGCCGAGTGGGTAACCCGTGCATTTTTTCAGCTGTTGTCTGCTCACTTGTGATGAGCATAAAACAACCGCAACATCTAAAGCTTGTGGCCACTAACACCGCCGCTTTCAGGCATGTGAAATAGTATAAGGAAACAACCGCACAATTAAATTGCTAATATTTCCATAAAAACCACTTTATTGAAATATGATTGCTTAAAATATATAAAATGAGGTGCTTAAACCTCAATAAGTAATCATATGGAGTAGATAATGATCGAAAAACTGGATCGCTATGATCTGCTGATTCTGGAGGTTCTGCAAAAACAAGGACGGGTTTCCAATCAGGAATTGGCTGAGGCCATTAACCTTTCCCCCTCGCCAACCTTGCGTCGCGTTAAGCAGCTGGAAGAAAACGGCTTGATTGACGGCTATGTGGCATTACTCAATGCCCGCAAACTCGGGCTGACGTTAATGGCTTTTATCGGCATCAGTATGGATAAACACACGCCAGAACGATTCAATGGCCTGGAAGAAAGGCTGATGCGCTATCCGGAAGTGTTGGAATGCCACCTCATCACCGGACAAACTGCCGATTATCTGCTGAAAGTTATCGTCAAGGATATGGACGCCTATCAGCAGTTTTTATTACAGAAGCTGACTCGTATTGAAGGCGTGACCGGTGTACACACCTCATTTGTGATGAAGTCACCAATTAACACAACAGCCTTACCTCTATCGACCTGAGCCGATGTCAATCAAACAAATCTTTCTGATTAAAAAATCAGCAAAATTAAAATAATGATTGGAATAGGAATACCGAGTAACCAGAGCAATAGTGGACGCATAAATCCTCCTGCTGAACGCAATGTCTGACTGCCAGTCTACGCGCCCCTGCCTGCATCCTCTTTAACCTGGAGCAAGCTATTTTTTCAGCTGATCAAGCGAGGCCACCCGTTATTGGCGTCTAGATAATCCTGCAAATTTTTCGGTCGATAGCTGTCATCCTTTTCCCAACGCTGTTTGACCGATTGATGAATTAACACCTCGCCTTTTCCATGTGCTATCGGCCGATAATAGGGTCGTTTAGACCGATAAATATGCTTGCGTGAGTTATGCAGGGTCGCATCGAAACGCCCATTCAGACCAGTTTCCAAATGATTTTCCAATACCAGACCAGCGGCGACTGCCTGCTGCATCATCCATTGCAACGGAATGTCTGATAGCAATCCCCCCGTTTCCTTATCAGGTGCGTAACTGCCGCCAATATTACTATGTACGCCAGCAAACCATACCTGTTTGAGATCAAGCGTATCCCGTGGTTCCCAGATGGTTGGCTCGAAGTCTGAGCGCAGCTCGTCAATCGCCATTGCGTGTCTGGCAACAGCGACATTCGGACCGATTTTAGTGTCATAAAACTC
>CANRLD010000149.1 GCA_947631375.1 uncultured Methylophaga sp.
TACGCCCGCATAACGATAGTCACACGCTTGAGTTATGCTTTTTCACCCCGGACAGACGTGGATTATTTGCCGCTACCACCGCCTGTCTGGAACAACTGCGATTGAATATTCTGGATGCCAAACTGAATGTCAGCCTTGATGGTTACGCATTAAATACCTTTATCGTGAATGGTGCCCAGCACCGTCACCAGGACATTATTGACGCACTGCACAAGCAACTGACCCGGAAAGAACTGACCTCCGGTTACACCCCGCAATTAATTCCCAGAACCACAAAACTGTTTAAAACCGAGCCGGTCATCAGATTTGCCACCAACCTGCAACAAAACCATTCCGTGATGGAGCTTTATACACATGATCGACCAGGCTTATTATCTACTGTGGCGCAGGTTTTTCTGGCACATCAAATACAGGTAATCAATGCCAAAATGGTGACATTAGGCGATCAGGTTGAAGACGTTTTTTTTATCACCAATAGTGAAGAAAATGCATTAAATGAAGCAGAACAAGACATTTTACTGGCAGACTTGAAAGAAAAATTGATCCAGCAAGCAGGCGCTGCCACGTTTTGAGCGCATAAAAAAGGTGAGGTATCAAACCTCACCTTTTTGTTTTGTTCCACCTTTACGGTTATTCCGAAATAGTGGCTTGATCCGCCAACTTGGCGACCTTTTTCTCCCCAATACCTTTCACATTCATCAAATCTTCCACACTGGAAAATTCGCCGTTCTGTTCCCGGTATTGAATAATGGCATTTGCCGTGGATTCACCTACCCCATCAAGCAATTGCAACTCATCTGCAGAAGCGGTGTTGATATTGATTTTATCAGCTGCGAACGCAGCGACAGATGAAAGAGAAAATATCAATAACAGAGAAAATATCCATTTTTTAAACATCTTTCCATACTCCTTGTTTTGCTGAATCCAGCTCACCATGAGCTGCAATTGCAGAGTAGGATATTCGATATGACAAATCCAGAGGGTCAGCTAACCAAATGAGCTAATAGGAAATTATCCTGCATGAAACTGCGAACTCAATCACACCACTATTATTGCGCGTACTGTTTTTCCATCACTGCTATCAGCTTATCCAGCTGCTGAACCGGCAAGGCATTAATCGCCGCGATATTACTAATCTCTATTAACTCTATCTCCAGCGCCTTTGCCGCTAACTGTTTTTACAATGTAACCGAGGTAGCGCGGCACACTTAGCAGCTCAATCATTTGGGCATCGGTCTTTGCAAGTAACTCTGGTGTAGACATATCAATATCATTTATCTGCGCCAGTCCCGTAATGCCGGGGCGTACATCAAACACGCCTCGTTTGGCACGCTCATCAATCAGCTCATGCTGGTTAAATAAACAAGGTCTGGGGCCGACCAGGCTCATTTCGCCTTTCAGCACATTCCAAAGTTGTGGCAATTCATCCAGTTTAGTTCGACGCAAAAAATGACCAAAACGCGTAATTGAAGAAGCACTCGCCAAGTGACTGGCCACATGCGCGGTATCTTTTTGCATCGTGCGAAACTTCACCAGCGTAAAGGGTTTCTGGTTACGTCCAACACGTTGTTGGAGAAACAACGGAGAGCCGGTATCAAGTAAGCCCAGAATATACAGAATAATAAGCACCGGTAGCCCTAATACCAAACCAGTCAACGCAAATAAAAAATCCAGCATGCGAAAAAGCCAACGGTTCATGAATTTTCCTTACTGCATTTTTTCAACTGTTGCTGCATTGAGATAACCGGTTGCCAAGCAAGCTGCTGCCGGATCTTGTCGGTCTTGACTTCCAAAGAACCTAAAAGCCGATCTGCCACACCTGCTTTACCAAGTATTTTTGCAAGAAATCTGAGCCAGCTTGCAGGCACAGGCAGCAATCTGGCTTTTTTGTCTTGCGCCAAGGCAATATTTTTGAGCAACTCAGTGGTTGATACAGCTTTTTCATCAGCCAGCAAATAAGTTTGATTCGCGGCGGCCGGGTGGCTTGCACTTAATAAAATCGCGGATATCAAGTTTTCCAAAGCTAATAGTGAGCGTTTGTTATGAATGGCACCAAGCGGCAACGGCAAACTTTTTTGCATCCATTTCATCAGACTGGCGAAGTTTCCTTTCACGCCTGGCCCATAAATCAATGGTGGCCGTAAAATTACAATTTCCATGCCGGTCTCCTGGCCAATAACTTTTAGCTGTTGTTCCGCCTGCCATTTACTACGACCATAATCATCTTCCGGCGCCGGTACATCCTGCTCTGTAAATGGCTGGCCTATCGCCGTAGATTCACCATTCACTTTAATTGAGCTGATAAAAACGAAACGTTTCACACCAGCACGCGCAGCAATTTTTGCTAAATGCTCGGTTAAGGAAACATTGATTGCGTGATATATCTCAGCCGGATTGCTGTGTTGATCATGCATAACATGCGCACGTGCCGCAGCATGCACAATCACATCAATGTCAGACGCAATCAGCATTTGCTCAGTTAGCGCATTGAAGTCTTCCAGAACAATCTGCGAAATATCAGCAGATAACTGATCGCTATACGCCCTGACTAATGCTGAGACAGTATGTCCCGATTTACATGCTGCATGTGCCAGTGCCTGACCGACAAACCCGGTGGCACCGGTTACCAGAATATTCATACGTTTTGAATCAAGCCTTCTATTTCTTTAACTTTCATTTGCACCAAGTCTGCATCACCACGTGTTTCGATATTCAAACGCAGTAAAGGTTCGGTATTTGAAGTGCGCAGATTAAATCGCCAGTTCTCAAACTCAAGGCTGATGCCATCCGTGGTATCAATATGCGGATTGAACGGTGCATAAAATGCCTGAATGCGCTGCAAAACGGCAGCAGCATCTTCAACACGGTAATTGATTTCGCCGCTGCAAGGGTATTTCTTCATCCGCTGATTCACCAGCTCAGACAATGGTTTTCCAGAAATACTAAGTAACTCCGCCACCAACAACCAGGGAATCATGCCACTGTCACAATAGGCAAAATCACGAAAATAATGATGCGCGCTCATTTCGCCACCATAAATGGCATTTTCCAGGCGCATACGCTCTTTGATAAAAGCATGACCGGTTTTGGATTGAATGGGTTTTCCCGCCGCTGCTTCAACCTGATCGATAGTATTCCAGGTTAGTCGTGGATCATGGATGATTTTTTCGCCAGGAGACTTGATTAAAAATGCCTCGGCCAGCAGACCAACAATATAATAACCTTCAATAAAGCGGCCATTTTCATCAAACAGAAAACACCGATCAAAGTCACCATCCCAGGCTATGCCCATATCGGCTTTATGCTCTATAACCGCGTCAGCGGTGGCTGCACGGTTTTCGGGTAATAAAGGATTGGGGATACCATTGGGAAAATCACCATCCGGTTCGTGGTGCACTTTTATAAACTCAACAGGCACATTAGCTGATGCAAACTGCTTTTCAATCGCATCAATTACATGGCCAGCCTTCACCACCAATTTCAACGGTTTGAGTTCTGTCAGATCAACATAGGTCAGCAAATGCTCAATATAAGGCGTAAGAATGGATTGCTTTTGATAAAGATGACTATTTGGATGGTTTGCCAGAGGCGAGTCTTGAGTCTCTGCAACTGCACTGGATTGCTTCGCTGCGCTCGCAATGACACTATTTTTGTCTGAACTTGCTAAATCGTCTGCCTTTTCCGTCTTCGCAAGACTGTCAGCATTTTTTGTTATGACAAAGCCGTCAACAGTTTTCGTCATTGTGAAATCGCCAACACTCTCCGCCATCACAGAGCCGCCAGTACTGTCGGCCTTCACAAGCCCGTCTGCACTTTCCATCATCGCGAAACCGTCTGTACTTTCCGTCATCGCAAGACCGTCAGCGTTTTTTGTAATGACAAAGCCGTCAACATTTTCTGCCATCGCGAGGCCGTCAACATTTTTTGTCATCGTGAAGCCGCCAGCACTCTCCGTCATCACAGAACCGTCAGCACTGCCTGTCTTCACAACGCCATCTATATTATCCGTCATCGCGAGGCCGTCTATATTATCCGTCATCGCGAGGCCGTCAGGCCGTGGCGATCCAGCCCCTGTCTGATATGGCGAAACCAACTTCTCAGCCAAATCACGAATATCATTCAACCCACTATCACCACTAATCGGCAAAGCACCACGGCCAACCAGCTTCATCCCGTTATAATCCATCGGATTATGACTCGCCGTCACCTCAATACCGCCATCGACATCGAGATAAAAAGACGCAAAATAAATCTCCTCCGTTCCAACCATGCCGATATCAATAACTTCTGCGCCGGCATCCATCAAACCTTGCGCCAAAGCTAACTTAAGTGGTTCGCTGGTATGTCGGATATCCCCCCCGACAACCACCCGCTTGGCATTGAGATGTTGAGCGTAGGCATACCCAATGCGGTAAGCGACATCAGGGTTAAGTTCGTCTCCCAACTTGCCACGAATGTCGTAAGCTTTGAAACATTTCAGCATTGTCACGAATTTATGCGCCTTTTTAATTTAAAATTTGGAATGCCGCCAATTATAGACATCACAACGATCTACAAACAGGGTGAAATACTTTTTGGAATAAGCTTAAACATTGGATAATCAAGCTCTTTGAGGCGCTTAACCA
>CANRLD010000150.1 GCA_947631375.1 uncultured Methylophaga sp.
AGCGTAGCGAAGCAATCCAGTTCCGAGCCTTGTGGCTAAAGCCTGACTGGATCGCCACGGCCTATCGGCCTCGCGATGACGAGTTGAGTAAAAAAAACCCTCAGCCAGAAATCTGACTGAGGGTTTTGTTTGTTGCAGGTTGGTCAAAGGTGAATCGTTAAACCTTCCTGCATTCCTTTCTGCATCAATGCTTACAAACATCGTAAGCAATTGATTTAAAAGGTTACGCTGAAGCGTTGATGATTACATCATGCCGCCCATGCCACCCATATCCGGCATTGCAGGTGCTTCCTCTTTCGGAATCTCTGCAATCATGGCTTCTGTTGTCAGCATCAGACCAGCTACTGAACCAGCATTTTGCAGCGCAGTACGTGTTACTTTCGTTGGGTCCAGAATACCCAGTTCGATCATATCACCGTACTCCCCTGTTGCTGCGTTGTAACCATAGTTACCTTTACCTGAAGCGACTTCGTTCAGAATAACGGAAGCTTCTTCACCAGCATTGGTAGCGATTTGACGTAACGGCTCCTGCATCGCACGACGGGCAATGGCAATTCCCATATCCTGATCGTGATTATCGCCTTTCAGTTCACCCAGGCTGCCTTCAGCACGAACCAGTGCAACACCACCACCAGCGACCACGCCTTCTTCAACCGCAGCACGGGTTGCATGCAATGCGTCTTCAACGCGAGCTTTTTTCTCTTTCATTTCGATTTCAGTGGCGGCACCGACTTTAATCACCGCAACACCACCAGCCAGCTTGGCAACACGTTCTTGCAGTTTTTCCTTATCGTAATCTGATGAAGACTCTGCAATCTGTGCACGAATTTGTTCAACGCGAGCAGTAATTTCATCAGCACGGCCAGCACCATCAATAATGGTGGTATTTTCTTTGCTGATGTTGATTTTCTTCGCCTGACCCAAATCATCCAGTGTGACTTTCTCAAGATTCAGACCCACTTCTTCGGAAATCACTGTACCACCGGTCAGCACAGCAATATCTTCCAGCATGGCTTTACGGCGATCACCAAAACCTGGCGCTTTAACCGCACATACTTTTACGATACCGCGCATATTGTTGACAACCAGTGTCGCCAGCGCTTCGCCTTCAACGTCTTCAGAAACGATCAGCAATGGACGGCTTGATTTGGCAACTGCTTCCAGTGTTGGTAACAGTTCACGGATATTGGAGATTTTTTTGTCGTACAGCAGAACATACGGATCATCCAGATTGGCTGACATCGTTTGTTGCTCGTTGACAAAATAAGGAGACAGGTAGCCGCGATCAAACTGCATACCTTCGACGACATCGAGTTCATTTTCAAAACCACGACCGTCTTCAACGGTGATAACACCTTCTTTTCCTACTTTCTGCATCGCTTCGGCAATGATATCGCCGACTGATTTATCCGAGTTGGCAGAAATGGTACCTACCTGAGCAATGGCTTTATCATCATCACAAGGAGAGGACATTTTTTTCAACTCTTCAACGGCAGCAGCAACCGCTTTGTCGATACCACGTTTCAGATCCATCGGGTTCATGCCGGCAGTAACCGACTTCATGCCTTCACGCAGAATAGCCTGTGCCAGAACAGTCGCTGTTGTCGTACCGTCACCAGCAGCATCAGAAGTATGCGACGCTACTTCCTTGACCATTTGTGCGCCCATGTTTTCGAATTTGTTTTCCAGTTCGATTTCCTTGGCGACAGAAACACCATCTTTGGTCACTGTCGGTGCGCCGTAGCTCTTGTCCAGAACCACATTACGGCCTTTAGGACCCAAGGTAACCTTTACCGCGTTGGCGAGTGTATTAACGCCTTTGACCATTAGCTGGCGCGCGTCTGCGCCAAATTTGACTTCTTTAGCAGCCATTTTAATTCCTCTTTATAGCTATGTTTAACGTAAACAGATGTGAAATTGCCGGGAAACTTATGCTTCGATCACAGCAACAATATCGTCTTCACGCATGACCAGCAGCTCTTCGCCATCTACTTTGACTTCAGTACCGGCATATTTGCCGAACAGCACTTTGTCACCCACCTTGACAGCCAAGGGGCGAACTTCGCCTGAATCGGTAATTTTTCCATTACCCGCTGCGAGGATCTCGCCACGAGATGGTTTTTCTGCTGCATTGTCAGGAATGACAATTCCACCAGCAGAGGTTGTTTCTTCTTCCATGCGACGAACAATCACACGATCATGAAGGGGACGAAGGTTCATTTGGTTTATCCTCCAAAAGTAACAAAAAATGACCAAGAAAATTCCAGGAACCCCTTTAATGGGGCTTACTGCATAAACTTCAAGGGGTCAGGTTAAATTTTTTTCTAAAAAAAACCCTTATCCCGAAATAACGGCTTGATTTATCGAATCTGCGGCTGCTCCTGCTCGACGATTTCGCCTTCAATAATCTCGCCCGAAGCCGAATAATGCCGCGGCGCTGACCATTGCTGTTGACGAAATAGCACATAGTGGTGACCAACTAATGTCAGCAATAACTTTCGCCTAATCAGCGGAACAAACAACACCACACCGAGCAAGTCGGTAATAAAGCCGGGTAGCAGCAACAATAAACCACTGGGCAACACCGCTAATCCTTCCAGCATTTGCCTGGCTGGCATCTCGCCCCGGACCAACGCTGCCCGGGCGCGGTGAAACACCGTCAATCCCTGCAATCGCAATAACAACATGCCGATTACGCTGGTTGCAATCAATAAGAGTATCGTCCCGCCAGCGCCAATCACGCTGCCCACCGTGATCAATACATATAGCTCGGCCACAGAGAGCAACAGCGCTCCCGCTAAAATCCACTTGAACATGCTGGTTCCTTACTGGTGGTTATGCTCAATAGATTGGGGCGGCTCTGCGTTTTTCAAGCCTTTTTTCAGCGAACTGCCTGTTGTGTAAAAACAACAAACATCGGTTTTTGTTGCGTTGTAACACAACTGTCACCGAACCATCATCACCTTGAAATATTTGCGCCTTATGGTGTGCAGGTCTTCGGACTCAAGACCGATTCAATTACTAACCATGAGGATAACCCCTTGAAACTGAAACCTACATCGCTACTCATCGCTGGTGCTTTATTTGGCGCCGCCACATTACCGGCCACCGCAGCAGATCCAATGGTTGATTTACTGCAAGTGCTGCGTGATAAAGGCACCATCAGCGCGCAAGACTATGAATTACTAACCAACGTTGCTAAAGCCAAAGAAGAACAAGCTGCGGCTGAAAAAGAAGAAATGGTCAGCATCGTTAAAGATGTTGAGAAAAAATCAGCTAACGTCACTGTCGACAGCAAAGGCTTGAACTTTTCGTCTGCTGACGGTGCCTTTACTGCCAAAGTTGGTGGTCGTATCCACGCCGATTATGCCTTTATTGATGATAACTTTTTTGATAGAAACGGTTTTGATGGTGAAAAGCAAACTGGTGATGGTGCCAAATTCCGTCGTGCCCGTATCGGTATGGAAGGTACGCTGTTTACCGACTGGATTTATGGCCTGGAAATTAACTACGGCCAAGATTCTGACACAGAATTCAAAGATGCTTTCATCGGCTATGACGGTTTTGACAATGTCACAGTGAAACTGGGTCGTCACAAAATGCCAGTCGGTCTGGAAGAGTTAACCAGCTCTAACCGTATCTCCACCATGGAACGTTCTGCAGCAACCAACACCTTTGCGTTAAGCCATCAAAACGGTATTACCGTCGAAACTGGCGGTGAGCAATGGACCTTGACCGGGGGTGCCTTCATGGGTGATGGCGATTCAGTTGGTGATTGGAAAGGAAAAGATTCTGATTACGGCTACGCAGCCCGCGCCACCTTCGCACCCATTCAGGAAAAAGAAAAACTGGTTCATTTAGGTGCCAGCTTCAGCCATGTTGCTTATGAAGAAGACTTTACTAATGGCGATTTAGGCGACAACAACGGCCGCGTACGCGCCCGTCCAGGTATCCACTTCACCGATCGTCCGGTACAAGTCAACTACGGTGATACCGAAGATACCAATACATTCGGCCTGGAAGCCGCAACCGTGATGGGGCCATTCTCGCTGCAAGCAGAATACTACACGCAACAACTGAACCGTAAGGATGCAAAAGACGCGGATGTCGATGGCTGGTACGCACTGGCAACCTATACGTTGACCGGTGAGTCACGTGGTTACCGTGATGGCAAGATGCGCACGATTTCTCCGAAAAATGCCTTAGGTAAAGGTGGTTTTGGTGCTTGGGAACTGGTAGCGCGTTATGACGTTCTGGATGCTTGGGATAGCAGCGCAGCACTGGAAAATACTAGCGGCATTCGTGGTACAGAGAGCGAAATCTGGACCTTGGGGGTCAACTGGTATGTCAACGACAACATTCGCTTTATGGCCAACTATGTTGATGCTGACATCAAATCTGATGCACCTAGCAACATGGAAGGCGATTACGAAGCCTTTATGTTCCGTGGTCAGGTTGCGTTCTAATTTGAAGCAAGCTATCTGCTGAAGGAAAGCCCCACCTTAGATTGTTAAGGTAGGGCTTTTTTTCTCCAGCAATTGTTTTTCTCGGAGTGAATTTAATGAGTACGCTATTACGTTTACTGCTGCTATCAGCAACCGGATTAAGCTTTATCAGCGGTGT
>CANRLD010000151.1 GCA_947631375.1 uncultured Methylophaga sp.
ACGAGCCGCTCTCCAATCTTGACGCTAAGCTGCGCGTACATATGCGTGTGGAGATCAAACGACTGCAACGCGCCCTTGGCGTGACCAGTGTTTATGTGACCCATGACCAGATGGAAGCCATGACGCTGGCTGATCGTCTTGTGGTGCTCAATGCCGGTCATATTGAACAAGTTGGCACACCGATTGAACTTTATGAAAAGCCGGCAACCACTTTTGTAGCCACATTTATTGGTTCGCCGTCAATGAACCTGCTGCCATATAAGGATGCTTCAGGCGTAACAGCGAGCTGGATGCAAGGCCATAAAGCCAATCTTCCGGAAAATACTGTTACGATCGGCGTACGTCCGGAAGGTTTTGTGCTGGGCACTGGTAATGAAGACGTGACATTTACAGCCAATGTCGAAGTTGATGCTGTCGAATTGGTGGGCGCGGAAAGCTATGTCCATGCCCGTATGCCCGATAATACGGAAATTATTTTCAGTGTTGCCGGTCGCAGTCAGATTGCTGCGGGCGAAACTGTGCAGATCAGCGCAGTGAAATCCGGCCTGCATTGCTTCGATAAAGACGGCAAACGCATTGATTTCGCATCGTAATTTAAGCTAAAAAATAAAAAAGATGATCTCTGAGAAACTCAGAGATCATCTGCGCACCGTCAGTGAACCTGCCAGCGCCCTCCCATGATATCATGCCCCCGTATGATGTTTCATGGATAACCGTATATTCTTATGTAATTAGGTTAGCACTATTTTTTGCATCTCTAAAAATTTATAATTTTAATAGAATTAATAAAAAATATTCATTGTTGAAAATATATGGAATTTGCTTATCGAAATGCAATTCCGGAAATGAGCGCCTTAACATAGCGTTGTTTTTGAAAATATCCATTCAAAGAAACCCGTGGCAGATCATAAGCCCTTGTTAACTTTTCAGCTTCCAGCATGCCCGGTTGTGTTGTGACACCAATTGGAAATCCGGCTTCCTGCACCAAGACACAGTCACGTTCACACACTGCAGATTTCCAGCCATAGGGAAACGAAAAAGATTTAGGAACTTCGCCTAAATTATCCACCAGCCATTTTGCGGAGCCTTCGATTTCCTCTTTTGCACGCTGCCCCGATATATGACTTAAATTGAGATGTGTAAGACTATGGGCACCGAAATGTACCAGCTCTCCGGCAGTCTCATGTAATTGTGCCAATGACTGACGATCCATAATCAAATCTGCGGTTAATTGCAGTGGATCAAAGCCGCATTGTTGAGCAAGACTAGTAATCTTGCCCACCGCTATATCTTCATCATTTTCATCGACATAATATGCAAAACGCGCAAAGGCTGATTGTTTTTGTGCTGTTGTTTTTAAGGTCAGTATTTCAGGGCCAGCCCCGAAATCGAACTCCAGACACTCGTGCATCCGCAGCAGATGCTCAACTGTCTCCCACCACAAAATCCGATCATGCTCTGCAAAGCCAGCCGTAATGTAAATCGTAAATGGAATATTATATTTCAGAAATATCGGCGCAGCATATTCAGCATTATTGCGATAGCCATCATCCAGCGTAAAACAAACTAAACGCTTATTCTCAGGATTATGCTTTAATAATTCAGGGAGCTCATGCACATGTACCGGTACCATGCCAGCTTGTAAAACGGTCTGGATCGTAGCTTCCAAAAACTCCGGTGTAATCGATAATATGGCATTAGGAGAAAAAGCCTGACCGGAATCTGGCCGCACATGATGCAGAGTAAAAATCAGACCATTTTTAGCTGATGATGGAAGTAATTTATGCAAATGCAAGGCAGCAATAGCGGTAAGCCCGGCTCGGATTGCGGTATATTTGAGCTGGCGTTTAGCCTCAACAACCTGCCTCAACATATCAGTTACCGACCACCCAAAATGTCATACTCACAAAACAGAGCTGTGAGAGAATATATGTCTGACAAATTTCTAAGGTGCTGCAATTCCAACTCAACCCTAAACGAATAAACTATTGCAAATCATTACGTTTATTTGGTTGTTCCGTATAGCCCCTATCACATAGTCGCGTAAACAATTCAGACTGAAACAAATGTGTAGCTTGCGCATAAAGAAACAGGGGCTGAAAGCCCCTGTTTTTATCATTCAATAATGTGGCAAAATCAGAAAATCTGACGTTCGCCTTCTTCATCGCGGATCCAGGTTGTCAGGCCGATCTTGCTCATGGTTGCGAGGAACGGACGCGCATCCAGTTCTTCCACATTGACCATAGCCTTCACGTCCCACTCACCCGATGCGATCAGCATTGCAGCTGCCACAGGCGGCACACCCGCAGTATAGGAAATACCCTGGCTACCGACTTCATTATAAGCGTCTTTGTGATCTGCAACGTTATAGATGAAGACTTCACGTTCCTTACCGTCTTTGATGCCCTTAACCAGATCACCAATACAGGTCTTACCGGTATAATCCGGTGCCAGCGATGACGGATCCGGCAACACAGCCTTTACCACTTTCAATGGCACCACTTCCAGACCTTCAGCGGTTTTCACCGGCTGTTCCGAAAGCAGACCCAGATTGTTCAGAACTGTGAACACATTGATATAGTGATCGCCGAAGCCCATCCAGAAGCGCACATCAGCATCCGGCATATTGCGTGCCAGTGAGTGGACTTCATCATGACCGGTCATATAGGCTTTCTGTTTGCCAACGACAGGAAGATCATATTCCTTGCCGATTTCAAACATTTTATTGACCTGCCATTCACCCTTCTGCCACGAATAAACGCGACCGGTGAATTCACGGAAATTGATTTCCGGATCAAAGTTGGTTGAGAACCAGCGACCATGGGAACCGGCATTGATATCGATAATGTCAATTTCGGAAATCTTGTCGAAATATTCATCCTTGGCCAGACGTGCATAAGCATTGACTACGCCCGGATCAAAACCGATACCGAGAATAGCAGTAATGCCTTTTTCTGCACAAATCTCGCGACGCTTCCACTCATAGTTTGCATACCATGGCGGGGTCTCGCAGATCTTTGTCGGGTCTTCATGGATAGCCGTATCCATATAAGCCACGCCTGTATCGATACAGGCCTGCAATACCGACATATTGATGAAAGGCGAGCCGACATTGATCACGATCTGTGAATTTGTCTTGGCAATCAGTGCCTTCGTAGCTTCAATATCCAATGCATCCAGTGCGTGGGCTTCTAAAACGCCCTCAACCTTCAGACTCTGCTTTTCACGAACGCTGGCGATCATTGCATCGCATTTTGATTTCGTTCGCGAAGCGATGTGAATATCGCCCAGTACATCATTGTTCTGTGCACATTTATGCACCACAACCTGCGCCACGCCTCCGGCACCAATAATCAGGACATTTTTTTTCATTTCACGCGGTACGCTCCATAGTAACCTTTTCGACATAATCCCCACCTGCAAACAGGCGGAGAAATATGTACCAATGAATGACCGATCAACAGGCAGCTGAGGTTACCCGCTGACAGATCGATTAATATTCAGTCAGTATGTGCTGGCTCAAGAGAGCGCAGCAGCAAAATCGTCAAAGGTAAACTCTTTGACAAGCTCTTCAGTACCGTCGAGCTGACGGACAACAATTGACGGCATTTTCACACCATTGAACCAGTTTTTCTTAACCATAGTATAACCGGCCGCATCCTGAATGGAAATGCGATCACCGATCTGCAATGGTTTTTCAAAACGGAATTCGCCGAAAATATCACCGGCTAAGCAAGATTTACCGCAGATCATGATTTCATGATCGCCTTTATTCGGCTCCAGCTTGGCTGTTTCGCGATAGATCAGCAGATCCAGCATATGAGCTTCGATCGAGCTGTCGACAATGGCCAGATTTTTGCCATTAAACAGCGTATCAAGAACGGTTACTTCTAGGGTCGAAGATTTGGTAATCGATGCTTCACCCGGCTCCAGATAGACCTGCACACCATATTTTTCTGAAAATGCTTTCAGACGGGCGCAAAACTGATCCAGCGGATAATTTTCACCGGTGAAATGGATGCCACCGCCAAGGCTGACCCAATCAACACGGGCGATCAAATGTCCGAAACGCTCTTCAATGATCGTGAGCATTTCATCAAAACGGTCGAATTTATCATTCTCACAATTATTGTGGAACATGAAACCGGAGATTTTATCCATCACGGTTTCGATCTTTGCGGCATCCCAATCACCCAAACGGCTGAAAGGACGCGCCGGATCGGCCAGAGTGAATTCCGACGTCGAGACTTGCGGGTTCACACGCAAACCACGGATGTGATTTTTAGATGCCTCTTCAAAACGTGTCAGCTGACCGATCGAATTAAAGATAATCTTGTCGCTGTTTGCCAGCACTTCTTCAATCTCATCATCCGCATAGGCCACGCTATAGGCATGGGTTTCGCCCGGAAATTTCTGCTTACCGAGTTTCACTTCATAGAGCGAAGACGATGTCGTGCCGTCCATATATTCACTCATCAGATCAAAAACCGACCAGGTCGCAAAACATTTCAGCGCCAGCAGAGATTTTGCACCGGATTGTTCGCGCACATATCTGATCTTTTCCAGATTAGGCAGGAGTTTGTTTTTATCGATGAGGT
>CANRLD010000152.1 GCA_947631375.1 uncultured Methylophaga sp.
TTCTTGAAGCCGGCTTCAACCGCTGGCCAGTATTCACGAGGAACGCTACCACCAGTAACAGTGGATTCAAACTGGAAACCAGTGCCTGGCTCAGCCGGCTCTACAATATAATCAATACGACCGAACTGACCGGAACCACCCGTTTGTTTCTTGTGGGTGTAGCTATCTTCAATACGTTGCGTGATCGTTTCACGGTACGCTACTTGTGGTTCACCAACGATGACATCAACGTTATGGGTACGCTTGAGGATGTCCACTTTAATATCCAGGTGTAACTCACCCATACCCTTCATGATGGTTTCGCCACTGTCTTCATCAGTTTCAATGCGGAAAGAAGGGTCTTCTTTAATCATTTTGCCCAAAGCGATACCCATTTTCTCGGCAGCAGCTTTATCTTTAGGGGCAATGGCGATAGAAATAACCGGATCCGGGAAGACCATCGGCTCAAGTGTTGCCGGGTTTTTCGGATCACATAATGTGTGTCCGGTTTGTACATCTTTCATGCCAACAATAGCGATAATGTCACCCGCTTGTGCGGATTCCAGTTCATTACGGTCATCGGCATGCATTTCTACCATCCGGCCAATACGTTCTGTTTTACCGGTAAAGGTATTGAGAACAGAGTCGCCTTTTTTCAATACGCCGGAATACAGACGGACAAAGGTCAACGCGCCAAAACGGTCATCCATGATTTTGAATGCCAATGCACGTAATGGTCTATCAACATCGACAATCGCGTGGTTGCCTGTTTCATTACCTTCCAGGTCAACTTCAGGTTGTGGTGCCACTTCCATCGGATTAGGCAAGTAGTCAACCACCGCATCCAGTACCAGCTGCGTGCCTTTGTTTTTAAACGAGCTACCGCAATATGTCGGGAAGAAGTCCAGTGTTAATGTTCCTTTACGGATACATTTTTTCACGTCTTCGATAGAAGGCTCTTCACCTTCCAGGTATTTTTCCATCAACTCATCGTCTTGCTCTACAGCAGTTTCGATCAGTTTTTCACGCCATTCCTCAATCGCATCTGCCATTTCTGCAGGCGGATCCTGAATGGTGTAGCTGTCAGGATCTTTATCGTCTGACCAGATCCATGCTTTACGGGTTAACAGATCAACCACGCCAGTAAACTGGTCTTCGCTACCAACAGGCAGCACCATGATGAGGGGTCTTGCTCCAAGTACATCTTCTACCTGCTTGGCGACACGGAAGAAATCCGCCCCAATACGGTCCAGTTTGTTGACATAAACAAGACGGGCAACTTCTGAATCGTTTGCATAACGCCAGTTAGTTTCAGATTGCGGCTCAACACCACCACTGCCACAGAAAACACCGATACCACCATCAAGCACTTTAAGTGAACGATACACTTCAATTGTAAAGTCAACGTGTCCCGGGGTATCAATAACGTTTAAACGGTGTCCCTTCCAGAAACATGTCGTTGCTGCTGACTGGATCGTAATACCACGCTCGGCTTCCTGATCCATGAAATCCATTGTGGATTCACCTTCATGGGTTTCACCCGATTTATGGATCTTGCCAGTCAGTTTAAGAATACGTTCGGTTGTGGTGGTTTTCCCCGCATCAACGTGGGCAAAAATACCAATATTTCTGTACTTGGATAAATCGGAAGCCATAATCCTGTCTCTATTTGTGTGAAAAACCGATGGCGTTAAGGTTACGCACCATCAGAAGTAAAACCCGCAAATTCTAAACTAGAATGCGTCGGGATGCACATCGAATTCGCCCCAAAGCCTGTAATCGCCCTGATAACAGCCACTCAGAATTTCGGAAATAATTAATGACTGACCGACAATTCCGCTTTTGCGATGTTTTTAGCGCAGTCTTTTTTGCAACGGTAACCACTGGTGCCGGTAAACCACTCCTGGAACCGAAAATACAAAAAACAAACTCAAGGTGGTGACAAAAAATTCCCACTGCTGAGCGTAGATATTACCGGCATACTGCTGCTCAAAACCAATTGCCACCAGCAATGCGACAACATAATAAACCATCAGTTCAAGCAGTCGCCACCAGGCATTTTTACCGTTCTTCAGTGGAATAAACAGAAATAACCGTCCGTTCATCCACGGTAAATTAGCCAGCATCAGCATAATCAATAACAGCAACCAGATCGACATTGTTATACCTGCGTAAATATTCTGGCGCAAAGCGCAAACAAACTACCCGGAAACAAACCGAGAAATAAAACGGCAAGCGCATTGCCACTCAGCAGGTACTGCATCGTTTTAGGCGCTTCAAGTCGAGCTTGCTCTGATGGCGCATCAAAAAACATAACTTTTACAACACGTAAGTAATAATAAGCACCTACCACCGACATCACGACAGCAAGAATGGCAACAGCCAGTAAATTAATATCAATTACCGCCTTAATGACTGCCAGTTTGGCATAGAATCCGGCAAGTGGCGGAATCCCGGCCATCGAAAACATCAGCAATAACATCATCAGCGCATACCAGGGATGACGCTGACCGAGTCCTTTAAAATCGTCGATTTCTTCGGCTTCAAAGCCTTCTCTGCTGAGCAGCAAAATCATGCCAAAACTGCCCAAGGTCATCAGAACATAAATCAGGGTATAAAATAGTGCGGCAGCATAACCGGCTTGCGTCCCGGCCAAGACCCCGAGCAACAGAAAACCGACATGAGAAATAGTGGAATAGGCCAGCATGCGCTTCAAGTTGCTCTGCGCAATTGCCAAGACGTTACCCAAGATGATGGATAATACCGCCAACATAATCAGCATATCCCGCCATACACTAAACAGATCGCCCATACCTTCTGCCAATATACGGATCAACATGGCAAACGCAGCGATTTTCGGTGCGCTGGAAACAAACAAGGTGATTGCTGTTGGCGCGCCATGATATACATCCGGTAACCACATATGAAACGGTACCGCACCAAACTTAAAGCCAATACCCACCACCAGAAACACCACGCCAAGGTTCAGCACAGTTTGATTGAGTTCATCATTTGCCAGCGAGTGGGCAATCGCTTGTATGCTTAATTCCCCTGTGACACCGTAAATTATTGACATGCCGTAAAGCAGCATCCCTGAAGCCAATGCGCCAAGAATAAAGTACTTCATACCAGCTTCGGTTGCAGCAAACGAATCACGCTGCATCGCCACCATTGCATACAAACACAACGACATCAGCTCAAGACCAAGGTACAACGTCAGGAAATGGTGTGCAGACGCCAGCACCAGCATGCCCAGCGTAGAGAACAAGGCCAGTACATAAAACTCACCTTGCAATAACTTTCGTGCCTGCAGATAACTATAGGAATAACTGAACACCAGTATATTCACCAAACAGATAGCCAGTTTGAGCACGTCGCTCAATGGATCTTTAATATAACTGTCTGAAAACGTCAGGCCGCCATCGCCCATATTCCACAATACACTAAACAAGACTAGGAGCAGGCTTGTTTGACTCAATACATGTACCAGGCGGATTTGCCGGTTACCGGTAAACGCCACCACCAACAATACGATGCAGCACATTGCTAACATGAGCATTTCTGGCAAAGCAAACATCATATTCGGAACTTCAAATGCCATGTAGTGCTTCCCTTAAATCTTGGATTGCGCAAGATGCATAAGCAGGTTTTCAACCGACGCATGCATCACGTCAAGTAATGGGGCTGGCCAGACGCCAATCAGTAATATGATGAGCGCCAGACTTCCCAGCATAAACAGTTCGCGTGAATTAATGTCTGTTAATGCTGCCACGTTGCTGTTGGCGACTTCCCCAAAATATATTCGCTTTAGCATCCATAGGGTATACCCCGCACCGATTATCAGGGTTGTTGCTGCTAAGAAAGCAAACCAGAAGTTCGCCTGGAATGCGGCAAGGATCACCATAAACTCGCCAACAAAGCCTGATGTGCCAGGTAGACCGACATTTGCCATCGCAAAGAAAACAGCTAAGGCCGTAAATTTGGGCATACTGTTAATCACACCGCCGTAAGCTTTGATTTCCCGAGTGTGCATCCTGTCATACAGCACCCCCACACTCAAGAACATAGCAGCAGCAATAAACCCATGTGAAATCATTTGCACCATCGCACCTTCAATCGCCAGGATTTCCCCACTACCATTACCAAGTACGACTGCATCATTGGCGGAAATACGAAATACAACGAAGAGCCCCAAGGTGACAAAGCCCATGTGAGCAATACTGGAATAAGCGATTAGTTTCTTCATATCTGACTGTGCCAGCGCCACAAAGCTGATATAAACAATGGCGATAAGTGACAGTAAGATTACCAGCCAGTCCAGTGTCATACTGGCATCCGGTGTAATAGGTAACGCAAACCGTAGTAACCCGTAACCGCCAATTTTCAAGGTGATTGCCGCTAAAATAACAGAGCCGCCAGTGGGTGCTTCAACGTGCGCATCCGGTAACCAGGTGTGCACTG
>CANRLD010000153.1 GCA_947631375.1 uncultured Methylophaga sp.
CTAGTACCTGTGGGTGACCACAGTCTTCAGGGTGGGCGGCAATCAGTTCAGCCAATACCGCTGCGTCACGCAAGCCCAGATTAAACCCTTGTCCTGCGATAGGGTGCAGACTGTGGGCGGCGTTGCCGATCAGTAACACACGTTGATCAACAGTTTGCTTGGTGTGCATTAGTTGTAGCGGGTAACTGCTGCGCTGGCCGATTTTTTCAAAATGACCGAGCCGATAGCCAAAGGTTTGCTGTAATTGCTCAGCAAACTGCTGTTCGTCACATTGCAATAAAGCCTGTTCGGTGCCGGATTGCACTGTCCATATCAAGTTACAACGATTTTCAGACATCGGTAGTAATGCGACCGGCCCCTGTTCGGTGAAACGCTCATAAGCCCAGTTTTGATGCGGTCGCTCAGTGACCACATTGGTGGTGATGGCGGTATGGTGATAATCCCGTTGCCAGCTTGAAAAATTTGATAAGTTGCGAACAGTGGATCGTTGCCCATCTGCGCCTACCAGTAGTTTTGTGGTAAGTCGCCGGCCATCAGACAACTCTACTGTAATGACGGCATCACGGCGTTGCAGCTCGCGAATGTGTAACGGTGCCAGCAGCGTCAGGTTATTATGCGCTTGTAGTGCCGTGTTTAATTGAGTCCCCAGCTGCTTTGCTGTCATCACCTGGCCTAATGCCGGCACATTTTCTTTTTTACTGGTGAGGCGGGTGACGCCAAAGTGGCCTCGATCTGATATATGAATACCGTTGATGGCGGTTGCGTGTGATGCGAGTTGTGGCCACAGTTGCATGGTCTCAAAAATACGCTGCGAGCTATAGGATAGCGCTATGCCTCGATCGTCAAAGCCGGGCTGATGGTTTGCCTGCAGATCCTGTGCTTCAACCAGTGCAATAGAGAGCGGCTTATTTTGCAGCGCCAGCGCAAGACTGGCACCCACCATGCCGGCCCCCACAATGATCAGATCAAAATCGGTAGACACGTTATCGGCGTGCCTCTGCCATCAGGGCTTCGATTTCCGCAATTTCCTTGGGTGCGCCAGCAGTTAATATCTCATGGCCATTTTTGGTGACTAACACATCGTCTTCAATGCGGATGCCGATGAAATGCCATTTTTTATCGATATGTTGTGGAGCCCGAATATACAAACCCGGCTCTACGGTGAGCACCATTCCCGGTTCCAGCAAACGCCAGGCATCGCCGATTTTGTAATCACCCACATCATGTACATCCATACCCAGCCAGTGCCCCGTGCGGTGCATATAAAACTCACGATAGGCCTGTTCGTCAATTAGCTGGTCTATATTGCCCTGCAGTAAGCCCAGTCGGAGCAACCCTTCGGTGAGTACCTTAACTGCCGCCTCATGGGGTTGATTCCAGTGATTGCCGGGTTTGACCGCTTCAATAGCCGCATATTGGGCATCAAGGACAACCTGGTACAAGGCACGTTGTGCTGGGGTGAATTTGCCATTGACTGGAAAGGTACGGGTAATATCGGCTGCATAACATTGATATTCAGCTCCGGCATCAATCAGCAGTAGATCATTGTCTTTCAGTTTTGCATTATTTTCGACGTAGTGCAGAATGCAGCCATTTTCACCACCGCCGACAATAGAAGGGTAGGCGGGACTGCGACAGCCATGTTTCATAAACTCATGCAGTAACTCAGCTTCAACTTCATACTCAAATTTGCCGGGACGGGTAAACTGCATGGCGCGGATATGTGCTTTGACCGAGGCATCAGCGGCATAGCGCATGGCTTTTATTTCCCGGCTGCTTTTAAACAGGCGTAATTCATTGAGGCAATGTTCGAGCTCAATGATTTCGGTGGGAGAGTGTTTTCCCGAGCGTGACGCCTGACGTAAATGGTTCAGCCAGCCGACCATTTGCTGGTCAAAAGCCGGCTGATTACCCATGGTGTAGAAGACTTTTTCTTTGCCTTCCATCAAGCCGGGCAAAATATCATCAAGATCGGTGATCGGGTAGGAGTCATCCGCTGCATAATTAGCAATAGCCCCCTCCTGACCAGCTCGGTAGCCATCCCAGATCTCCTTTTCCAGGTTGCGTTCGCGGCAGAAAATAATAAACTCGCCGTGATCACGATTGGGAATCATCACCAGAACCGATTCCGGTTCATCAAAGCCGCTGAGATAGTGGAAATTACTGTCGCTGCGGTACGGATAATCCACATCCCGATTGCGTGGTCTGACTGGGGTATTCGGCAACACCGCAATGCTGTTCGGCCCCATGATCTCCATCAGTTGTTGACGGCGTTTGGCAAATTCTTTTTTAGTCATTAATGTTCAATTCTTCCGTTATCAGCAGCAACGGGTTGCAGTTCGCCATACAGTAAAAATAACCCCATGCGCAGGTATTCCACCAACTCTTCGTAATTACTGTCATCGTTTTCATCGGGCTGGAGCTCAACATCATCAATCTGGCCGATTTGCATGACATCGGTCAGATATTCCTGACAATCGGCCGGCAGCGCGGTTTCATTGGTCAGTCCGGAAACGCCGAGACCAAATACCAGACCCTGGCACCAGTCGCTCATGGCGACGAGCCGTGATCCCAAGGGGGCATCCTCATCTGGTAATTCCAGCTGAAAATCAAAATCCAGACTGTTGAGAGACTGAATGGTCTCATCGAACAAGCCTAGCATATTTTGTTTTTCGTCTTCTGCAGGCTGGTAATTCTCAAACAGATCGCTGTACCAGGTGTTGCGGTTTGCTGCTGAATTCATGCACAGCAAACCACATAATGCGCCTTGCAATTCGGCTGTACTGGAAGGGCCATCTTCGGTGAGATTTTCGGGGGATAACGATGGAAAATATAATTGAGACATAGAGATACAACCTGAAATTAAAAAAACACATTATGCAGTTGTTGACCACGTCAACGGCGCACGTCTATAGTTAGCCATTATTATTCTCGCACAGCCAAGACGCATATTAATGGATAAAAACCCTATTCAACAATTGGAGCAGCAGCTGGATGAGCTGTTACGAGCCAGTAGACGCTTGCGTGAAGAGAATTTACTGCTGCGTTCCCAGCAGGCCGCCTGGCTCAGTGAGCGTGCGCAATTAGTTGAAAAAACCGAAGTTGCTCGCAGTCGCATCGAGAATATGGTTAATCGTCTGAAACAGTTGGATAAAGAACTATGACTGTACCAGTTCACGTCACGATTTTGGGAAAGGAATATCAAGTTGCTTGCCCCGAAGGAGAGCAGGAGGCGCTGATTTCATCAGCGCGCAAGGTGCATCAGAATATGGAGAAGATTCGTAACAGCGGTAAAGTCGTTGGAATGGATCGTATTGCTGTAATGGCCGCACTGAATATTGCGCACGAACTGCTGATGTTGCAGCAGGATGAGAGTCAGGATATACAGAAAGTAAATGAAAAAATTTCGCTGCTTAAAGAGCGAGTTAGCGCATTTATTAACGAAGATCGCCAGCTGGAACTTTAAAATACTGACGACTTCGTCGTGAATTTTGCGTATCATCAAGTTAACCCTGCGGTGAGCGATAGCGACATGTGTTGTCTTGAGCCGATAAGCTAATGCTTTAGGAAACCAAATTTACCAGGTTGAAAAACAAGCCCGCTTGACGGGAAGTTTGCCATCCCCATGCGGTTTCCATCTTGGACCAACTGGTTCAAGAACCCCGTTCGTAACGCCACTGTGGGGCCTTTATTTTAATTCATCGAAACAGCTGACGGCTGTCCAGCCAGTCCAACCTGCTGCAAGATTTTATCAGCAGCGCAATTTCTTGCTTTTCCCAGATAACCATTATGCATTTTCGATGTGAAGACAGTGCATCTGTGGCGGTCATTTATCCGTGTTACCATTCATTGTGAAACGAGCAAAGGCGGGTGCTGTTGCAGCACACCACTATCATTTTTTTTGCTGAATCTGTAACACGCAAGTTGAGTCTGAGCAGTTGTTAACAATTTAAGGAGAGACTATGAAACGTTTGATGAGCATGATGATTGCACTGGGTGCGTCGGCTGTCGCTGTTGCCGGCACACAAGTCGAGTTGTATCAAGTGGATAAGCAGGGAATTGGTGAACGTTTGGGAACGGTAGAAGTGCATCAGTCTTCCTTTGGACTGGTGTTGACTCCGAATTTGACTAATCTGTCACCCGGTTTACATGGTTTTCATGTACATCAGAATCCGAGTTGTGAGGCGGGTGAAAAAGACGGTGCAATCGTGCCAGCACTGGCTGCTGGGGGACATTATGATCCGTATAACACCGGTAAGCATGGTACGCCATGGGGTGATGGACATGCTGGCGATTTGCCGCCGTTATACGTCGCTGAGGACGGTAGTGCTCGTCAGCCTGTATTAGCGCCGCGGTTGACGTTACAGGATATACAGGGGCGTTCGTTGATGGTGCATGCTGGCGGTGATAATCATGCTGACC
>CANRLD010000154.1 GCA_947631375.1 uncultured Methylophaga sp.
TCCAGTACAGTGAAGCGCTTGGCAAGCAACCTCAGTGGCTGATTCTCAATAAAATGGATCTGGTTCCCGAAGATATTCGTGACGAACTGTCAGAGGAAGTATTAACACGACTTAACTGGCAAGGGCCCGTTTATAAAATCAGTGGGCAAACAGGCGAAGGCTGTGCGCAGTTGTGTGAAGCTATCATGCAGTATTTAGATGATTTAGATCAGAGTGAGCAACCTTCAGCTAACGCCATTGAGGAATAATTGTGGAACGTCCGCATCAGCAACTGTTATCAACCAAACGCTGGGTGATCAAAATTGGGAGCGCCTTACTCACCCGGCCTGGTGAAGGCTTGGATGTGGAACGTATCCGCTGGTTAAGTGGCGAGATTGCGGAGTTGAGAAAACAGGGCAAAGAAGTTGTTCTGGTCACTTCCGGATCGGTTGCTGCCGGCATGCAGCAACTGGGTTTGCAGCGTCGTCCGCGAGCTTTACATCAATTACAGGCGGCTGCCAGCGTTGGGCAGATGGGGCTTATCAATGCGTATGCTACTGCTTGCAAGCAATATGGAATCCACACAGCGCAGATCTTACTGACCCACTCCGATTTATCGGATCGCGGTCGCCACCTTAATGCCCGCAGTGTATTACACACCTTGCTGCAGATGGGGATCCTTCCGGTTGTCAATGAAAATGATACGGTTGCCACAGATGAATTTCGCTTTGGCGATAATGACACGCTGGCGGCGATGACTGCTAACCTGGTTGAAGCAGATGTACTAGTGATCCTCACCGATCAGGATGGTCTGTTTGATAGCGATCCACGGCTAAACCCTCATGCCAGAATGCTGGCGGCGTCTGCGGCAAGTAACCCAAATCTGGATGCGATGGCAGGTGACAGTAAGGGTGAACTGGGACGTGGGGGAATGGCAACCAAGCTGGCCGCAGCCAGACGCGCAGCCCGATCCGGAGCGATAACCGTTATTTTATCTGGTAAACAGCCAAATAACTTGAGGTATCTTGCCGCTGGGCAGGGTGTCGGCACATTATTATGGCCAGATGTTAAGCCGATTAAAGCACGGCAACAATGGCTGGCGGGGCACCTGACTCCGAAAGGCAGGCTGGTGCTCGATGAGGGAGCTGTTGCTGTTATCAGGCAACATGGACGCAGTATTTTGCCTGTGGGGGTACGTCAGATAGATGGCGAATTCCAGCGTGGCGATCTGGTGCTATGTATTGATCTGCATGGTCGTGAAGTTGCCCGGGGATTAGTGAACTATAACGCCGATGAGGCGGTACGAATTATGGGGCAACCCAGCCAGGCAATTCAGGGGCTACTTGGCTATGGTGGAGAGTCTGAGTTGATCCATCGTGACAATCTGGTCGTGACGGGATAATAAAAAAGCCATACAACAATCGAAAAAAAAACCGGCGGGGAGCCGGTTTTTTTAGCTGATTCGGATCGGTGAAGCAGTCAATTACATCGCGCGAACGGCGTTGTTTAAACGGCTTTTACCACGAGCAGCGGTGTTCTTATGAATCAAACCTTTACGGGCCATGCGATCCAGTGCAGGTACTGCAGCCTGGAAAGCGGCGATTGCTTGTTCTTTGTCACCAGAAGCAATTGCTTTTCTGAGTGCTTTAACTTTTGTACGCATTGCTGAACGTTGGCTAGCATTACGTTGACGATGAGCTTCTGCCTGACGGGCGCGTTTACTTGCTTGTGCTGAGTTTGCCAAAGTGTTTCTCCTAAGAATCAGCTATTTACATTTGAACCGAGCATTATCCTGATTTTGCACCTATTTGTAAATGGTATGATGCTTCCTTTTTTCAAAAGCACATACAGATAATGCGAATTATAACAGCGAACTTGAACGGGATCCGCGCTGCCGCGCGAAAAGGTTTTTTTGACTGGTTGAAAAAACAGGCTGCGGATGTAGTGTGTTTGCAGGAAACCAAGGCGCAAATTCATCAACTGGAAGACAGTATTTTTACACCGGAAGGCTATCACTGTTATTACCACGATGCTGTAAAGAAAGGTTACAGCGGCGTGGCGATCTATAGCCGGCGGCAACCAGATGAAGTGGTGACCGGGATGGGGGACGCTGAATTTGATATTGAAGGTCGGTATATTGAGGCCAAATTTGGCAAGCTGAGTGTGATATCGCTGTACCTGCCTTCCGGTACTTCCAGTGATGAACGGCAACAGGTCAAGTACCGCTGCATGGCTTTTTTTGAGCAAAAAATGCAGGAAATGAAAGATTCCGGCCGCGATTATATTATTTGCGGTGACTGGAATATCGCCCATAAAAATGAAGATATTCGTAACTGGAAAGGAAACCAGAAAAATTCGGGGTTTTTACCGGAAGAACGCGCTTGGCTGGACAAGTTGTTTTACGAGATGGGCTTTATTGATGCGTTTCGCGAGTTACCGCAGGCAGAACATGAATACACCTGGTGGTCGAATCGTGGACAGGCCTGGGCCAACAACGTGGGGTGGCGCATTGACTACCATGTGCTAAGCCCCGGTCTGAAAGGCACTGTCAAGGCGACGAATATTTACCGCGATGAGCGTTTTTCCGACCATGCGCCGTTAATTATTGATTACGATTATTCGCTATAAATCTCACCACAGAAGCACGAAGAACACAAAGAGACATCGGTAAAAATAGTTTGGCTGATGGTTACTGTACAGCTGAACGTCTATAACTAGACGGGCTTATTTCATGCAAAACCGCTGTGTTCTCCGTGCTTCTGTGGTGACAGAAAATTATGGATAAACTATTTAAAAGACTGCTGCCCGCACGCAGCGAATGACACCATAGTCATAGATTTCGTCTAATGCCTGATAAATGGCTTTCAGACTGTCTGCCTCATCACCGAGCGATTCGATGGTGTAGAGGATTTCATTGAGTTCGGCCTCTTGGAGATCCAGCGCTTTTTTAATATCCAGCAAGCCAGCCTCAATACCGTCTGCCAAGTGACTGTAAACGGTACTGATGGTTAATGCGCGATCATCAGCAATTTGTTGCGGAGTCAACCCTTGCTCGTGCAGCATCAATGTCTGATTCACCGTATCGCGTAAACCATTGTTTAATAATTCCGACAGAGGATGTTGCTGGATAACTGCTAAAAATTGTGTCCCATAATGCTCAAGTTTTTGGGCACCGACGCCGGAAATTCGCTGCATCGCGTTCAAGTCTGCTGGTCGGTAGCGACACATTTCCAGCAATGTCGCATCATGAAAAATGACATACGGCGGTACGCCATTCTGCTTGGCGATAGCAGCGCGTAATTGGCGTAGCGCCTCCCAAAGTGCCTGATCCTGCGGCCGCACAGTGGCCTGTTTTTTATCTTTTTTGTTGAGCGTTTGTCTGGTTTGTTGTTTGCGCAGCAGCAGGTTTTGTTCACCACGCAAAATCGCTCGGCATTTCTCGGTCAAACGTAATGCACCATAGCGACTAATATCAATATCGAGATACCCGGTGGCGATGAGTTGCCGAAAGATGCCGCGCCATTGCGTGGTATTCAAGTCTGCGCCAATGCCAAAGGTACTTAGCTGATCGTGTTGATTGATTTTGATGCGCTCATCGTCGTTGCCGAGCAACACATCAATCACATAATTTACCCCAAAGCGCTGCTCGGTTCGAAACACACACGACAAGGCTTTTTGGGCAACTTCTGTTGCATCGAAATGCTCTGGTGGATTCTGGCAGTTATCGCAGTGACCACATTTTTCTGGCGAGTCTTCATCAAAATAAGCCAATAATGCATGTCGCCGGCAACTGATGGATTCACACAGTCCCAACATGGCATCCAGCTTGTGATATTCAACCCGCTTGATGAGGTCAGGCGCGTCTGAGTTCTGCATAAACTGCCGCAAGGTGATGACATCTTGAAGGCCATACGCCATCCAGGCATTGGCAGGTAAGCCATCACGTCCAGCGCGGCCCGTTTCCTGATAGTAGGCCTCGATATTTTTGGGCAGATTCAAGTGCGCCACAAAGCGCACATCCGGTTTATCAATACCCATACCAAAAGCAATGGTAGCAACGATAATCACGCCTTCTTCGCGCAAAAACCGCTGTTGATGCTCTGCACGCAGCTGCGTTGTTAAGCCGGCGTGATAAGGCAATGCTACCCGGCCCTTAACGGTCAGCCATTCGGCAATCGCCTCCACTTTTTTGCGCGACAGGCAATAAACAATGCCGGCATCATGCGCATGTTGCGTTTCAATAAACTGCCAAAGCTGTTGTTTGGCTTGCTGTGCTTCGCTGATCTGATAAAAAATATTCTGCCGGTCAAAACTGTTCAGATATACATCTGCATCGTGCAGGTTGAGCTGCTCAATAA
>CANRLD010000155.1 GCA_947631375.1 uncultured Methylophaga sp.
GAACAGCGGTTTTGCGCCAGTTTGAAATGATGGGGGTGTATCCGCTGAATGAATCAGTAGCCATCAGCCGGTCACGGGATAAATTGCGCGCCTTGCAGTTATTGTCACGCAAAGGTATTGGCTTGCCTGTCACAGGCTTTGCTCATCGTCCGGATGATGTGCAGGATTTAATCAAAATGGTGGGCGGCGCGCCGCTGGTGATTAAATTGCTTGAGGGCACCCAAGGGATCGGCGTGGTGCTGGCGGAAACCGCCGGTGCTGCAGAAAGTGTTATCGAAGCCTTTATGGGTATGAAAGCGAACATTTTGGTTCAGGAATTTATCAAGGAAGCGGGCGGCGCGGATATTCGCTGTTTTGTGGTGGGCGACAAAGTTGTTGCCGCGATGAAACGTCAGGGTAAGGAAGGCGAGTTTCGCTCGAATCTGCATCGTGGCGGCACGGCAAATTTAATCCGTATCACCCCGGCAGAACGCGCCACGGCGGTGCGTGCTGCTAAAACAATGGGCTTGAATGTCTGTGGTGTGGATTTACTGCGTTCCAATCATGGTCCAGTAGTAATGGAAGTTAATTCGTCGCCGGGACTGGAAGGGATTGAAGCGGCCACCGGCAAGGATATTGCCAGCATGATTGTGGATTTCGTCGAAAAAAATGCAGCGTCCGGTACGACAAAAACCAAAGGTCGTGGTTGATGGCGGCAGCGTTGATTATTGCTGGACAAACGATTAAACCGGGTGAAAACCGGATCATTGATGTACCGCTGCCGGATCTTTACATGCACACAGCGTTGAGTATGCCGGTGCAGGTGATTCGTGGCCGACGTGACGGGCCGATATTGTTTGTTTCTGGCGCGGTGCATGGTGATGAAATTGTTGGTGTGGAAATTATTCGGCGGCTGGTGCGCAGTAAACGGCTGCAAGGGTTGAGAGGAACGCTGATTACGATTCCGGTGGTTAATGTTTATGGCTTTATCAACCAGACCCGCTATTTGCCGGATCGACGGGATTTAAATCGCTGTTTTCCGGGTTCGGAGGCAGGTTCACTGGCAGCACGACTGGCCAATTTGTTTATGAGTGAAGTAGTCAGTAAATGTACCCATGGTATCGATCTGCATACTGCTGCAATTCATCGCGATAATTTGCCGCAGATCCGTGCCGCACTGGATAACCCGGTGGTAGAAGAAATGGCACGGGCATTTCATGCGCCGGTGATTGTCAACTCGGGACTGATTGAGGGATCATTACGCCATGCCTGTCAGCAGGCGAATGTTCCGGTTATTGTTTACGAAGCAGGTGAGGCATTACGCTTTAATGAGTTGGCCATTCGCGCCGGTGTTAGAGGCGTGCTTTCAGTGATGCGCAAGATCGGCATGTTGAGTCAATCACGTAGCCAGCAAGCCAAGTTGCATGAACCCTTTGTAGCTCGTTCCAGCACCTGGGTCAGAGCACCACAAAGCGGTATTTTCCGGATGTTGAAGCCGATGGGCGCGAAAGTGAATAAAGGCGATTGTCTGGGAATGGTGGCCGCGCCGTATGGCGATGAAAAATCTGAAACCAGCGTTGAGGCAACGTGCAGCGGTGTGATTATTGGCAGAACCAATATTCCGTTGGTGAATGAAGGTGAAGCGCTGTTCCATATTGCGCGTTTTCATCGGCCTGATGAAGTTGCTGATCGAGTGGAAGCCTTTCATACCAACCTGGACCCGGCACTGGATAGCAGTGCACCAGAAGAACAACCCATTATCTGACGCAATACGCGACAGTACTAAACAGATTCATTGTCATAATAGTTTTGCAATTTACTTATAAAATAGTGACAATCCCGCGATTTAATTTTAGCCATAGGGGGTCATACTGATGACACAAGCCCAAGCCAATCCCGATAACAACGCACTCTCAACCGCAGTAGAAGAGTGGAGTGCAGAGCAGAGCAGCAAGCTCTACGGTGTACGCGATTGGGGTGCGGATTATTTTGATATTTCCGCCGAAGGCAATGCGGTCGTCAGTGTGAAGTTTGGTGAAAAGACCGTTGAGGTTCCGTTGATTGATATTGTCAACGGCATGAAAGAACGCGGGCTGGATATGCCGGCGGTGTTGCGCATTGAAAACTTGCTGGACACGCGGATTCGCGAGATCAATGAAGCCTTTGGCCGGGCAATTGAAGAGGCCGGTTATCAAAATCAGTATCGTGGCGTGTTTCCGATCAAGGTGAACCAGCAATGTCACGTCATTGAAGAAATCGCAAACTATGGACGCCGCTATCATCACGGATTGGAAGCGGGCAGCAAGGCCGAGCTGATCATTGCGATTTCACAGTTACGCGATCACGACAGTCTGATTATCTGTAACGGTTATAAAGACGAAGAGTTTATTGAGCTGGGCTTGTATGCCCGTCAAATGGGCATTCCCTGCTTTTTTGTGCTGGAAACTACCACGGAATTAGCCACGATCCTTGAACGCAGCAAGGCGTTGGGAATCGATCCATTGATTGGCGTGCGCATTCGCCTGGCTTCTATGGTTGAAGGCCACTGGAATGCAGACAGTGGCGATCGTTCGATTTTTGGTTTATCAACCAATGCGTTGCTTGAAGTGGTGGAACAGCTTAAAGAAGCCGATATGCTGCATTGCCTGCAATTACTGCATAGTCATTTAGGCTCGCAAATTCCTAATATTCGGAATATCCGGAGCGGCGTGATGGAAGCCTGCCGTTTTTATACCGGTCTTATTGAGGAAGGCGCGCCGATGGGTTACATCGATCTGGGCGGCGGTCTGGCAGTGGATTATGAAGGTGCCCGTTCTAACAGTACGCATAGTATGAACTATGGTCTGGACGAATATTGCTACAACATTATCGAAACCTTGCAGGAGTGCCTCGACCCGCTGGATATTGCGCATCCGGTGGTGATTACTGAATCGGGACGGGCGCTTATCGCTTATTCGTCGATGTTGTTATTCAATGTGCTGGAAGTACGCGATCATAAGCCGGGCAATCTGCCGGAAACTGCGCCGGAAGACAGCCACGATATGCTGATAAATCTGTATGCCGTGCTGGGGAATGTCACTCTCGACAATTTGCAGGAATGTTATAACGACGCAATTTATTACCGTGATGAGTTGCGTGAATTGTTCCACCACGGCCAGGCGACACTGCGTGAGCGGGCATTAGCAGAAAACGTCTCGTTGGCTATTTTGGAAAAAATTTCTGAATTACTACCGCTGGCCAGACGGGTTTCTGCCGAGCTGGAAAGTCTGCCGGAATTATTGTCTGATATTTATTACGGCAACTTCAGCCTGTTTCAATCCTTACCGGATATTTGGGCAATTGATCAGATCTTTCCGATCATGCCGATACATCGATTGAATGAAAAACCTACGCGTGCCGCGGTGTTAGCCGATATGACCTGTGACTGTGATGGCAAAATAGATTCGTTTTCCTATGAAGACGGCATCAGCAAAACCTTGCCGTTACACCCGCTTATTCCGGGGGAAGAATATTATTTAAGTGTCTTTTTGGTCGGAGCGTATCAGGAAACACTGGGCGATTTGCATAACCTGTTTGGTGATACCAATGTGGTCAGTGTGAATATCAAGGAAAACGGCAGTTTTGAGTTTGTTCGCGAATTTCATGGCGACAGTATTGCCGATGTACTCAGCTATGTGGAATACGATCCGAAAAGAATGCAGGAACAGTTCCGCAAGGTGGCTGAGCAGGCGGTGCGTGATGGCAAAATTTCAGTCTCAATGCGTCAACAAATGTTACGTGCCTTCAACGACAGTATGAATGGCTACACTTTCTTTGAAAGATAATTGCAGATTTATTTAAGGATTCAGCTATGTCAAAAGTGATCATTATTGGTGCCGGTGGTGTTGGCGGTGTTGTCACGCACAAATGCGCGCAGTTACCTGAAGTGTTTTCAGAGATTATTCTGGCAAGTCGTAATGAAGATAAATGTAAAGCCATTGCCGCACAGCTTGACCGGCCGATACGTACTGCTCAGGTTGATGCTGATAATGTGCCGGAACTGACAGAATTGTTGAAAAAAGAACAGCCCGCTCTGGTGATTAACGTTGCGCTGCCTTATCAGGATTTACATATTATGGATGCCTGTCTGGCGGCTGGTGTGGATTACCTTGATACTGCCAACTATGAACCGCTGGACACGGCCAAGTTTGAATACAGCTGGCAGTGGGCGTATCGCGAAAAGTTTGAACAGGCTGGTGTGATGGCGCTGCTGGGCAGTGGCTTTGATCCCGGTGCGACCAATGTGTTTACCGCCTATATTGCCAAACATTATTTTGATGAAATTCATGAGCTTGACATCA
>CANRLD010000156.1 GCA_947631375.1 uncultured Methylophaga sp.
CACCCGCTGAAAAATACGGTGTCGGTTTGCCGGTTTTGCCTTGGCGGGTAAAGATTTGAATCACACCACCAATCGCTTCAGAACCGTAAAGACCTGAACGTGGGCCACGAACAATTTCAATACGTTCAATTTGTTCAACCGGAAAATCTTCAAACGCCGTTGAGCCCGAAGTAGCAGATTGCCATTTAACACCGTCCACCAGCACTAACACATGGCCGCTTGACGTACCACGGATACTGATGCTGCTGGATTTACCCAGGCCACCATTCGCCCAGGTATCGACACCCGGTGTCCGTGACAATAACGTGGCTAAGTCGTTAATTTGCAAGCGATCAATTTGATCGCGCGTGATGACGGTTGTCGGCGCCAATGCATTTTCGGTTGGCATCCGGTTCGCTGTAACGGTAATAGCATCCAAAGCATCATCAGCTATAACAGGTGCAGCAAGCAGGGAAGAAATAAGCGTTGCAGCAGACAGCTGCGCACAGGCGCGTAGCGGTAGCGCCTTAACGTAAGGTTTCATGTTGATCTCCTAGGGATACGCTCACCCGCGATCCAGGTTAATAAAGTCACACAACCGCGTTGGGTTGTGATGAACTTCAGGCCGGTCTCCGGACTCACGTTGTGGCTTTCGCCAGTACACCCGCCTTCCCACGATTAACTCGCAGTGGCTGATTGGATGCATATTCAACGTTTACCGTTGCGGGGGCAGTGTTGGTTTTTCACCAACTTCCCGTTTAACTCTGATGGCTATCAAGGCACCTGAAGAGGCGCGAATAGTAATCCCTGAGGTGTTTTTCGTCAATGAAGTCCCTTCCCTGCTTGACGCAAAATTGACAAGCTCAGGACGTGTTTTTATGCTGTCGGCAGTTTCAGGTGTCACAACAGTGAGTAAACGGGAAGCTGGTGCATTCAGATAATGGATAAAGCCGGCACTGCCCCCGCAACGGTAATTGAGATCCATCCGAGCATTTATCCATGACTAAACCACATGGAAAAATACCCTGTATCTCCTCTCATAAGTCCGGATACCGACCTGCAACACCCTCATTCAATTAACTCAAAATGTGTGCGGTGGGCACACACCGGAGCAGACCATGCTATCTATTTCCAAACCCCAGCAATTACTGATTGCTGCTGTATTAATGCTGTTGATGATTATTACTCGCGGTCATCATTTTGCCTCGGTCGATGCATTACCGAGCGCTTCCTGGGCGGTCTTTTTTCTGGCTGGTCTATATCTTAGCCGCGCGGTTTGGTTTCCCGCTTTGTTTCTCCTTGCTGCCGCACTGGATTTCGCCGCCGTTACCTGGGGTGGTGTCAGTAATTATTGTGTCTCGCCGGCGTATGCCTTTTTAGTACCCGCTTACGGCACGCTTTGGTTAGCCGGTCGCTGGTATGCCAAAAAACATCAATTTACGTGGACTACAATATTGCCTTTAGCCTTCAGCGTGGTGGCTGCCGCTGCTGTTGCAACCATCTTTAGCAGTGGTGGCTTTTACTTCTTCTCTGGCCGCTACGTCGATCCGACACTCGCCGAATTTGGCCTGCGGTTTGTTAAGTATTTCCCCAGATATTTATCATCATTAAGTTTCTATGTCGCGATTGCGGCAGTGGTTCATATCGCTTTCCACTTCAGCCGCCTCGGGCAAAAAGCCGACCAACAACATTAATGGCAACTCTATCACCCGGATGCGCTGCACTGGTCATTGCTGCACCCGCATCCGGTCAGGGGAAAACTACCTTGACCGCCACGTTGGCCTGGTTGTATCGCCGTCAGGGAAAAAGCGTTCGCGTTTTTAAGGTCGGTCCTGATTTTCTCGATCCAATGATCCTGGAATATGCCTCCGGCCAACCGGTATACCAGCTGGATTTATGGATGATTGGCGAAGCGGAAAGCCGCCGCTTACTCGCAGAGGCAGCACAGTCCACAGATGTGATTCTTATTGAAGGTGTGATGGGACTGTTTGACGGTACGCCGTCAACGGCAGATCTGGCGGCCACGCTGAGTATTCCGGTACTGGCAATTATTGATGCCAGCGCCATGGCGCAAACGTTTGCGGCCGTTGCCTATGGCCTTGCCCATTATCGGCAAGATATTCAGCTTGCAGGGGTATTGGCAAATCGGGTGGGCAGCCCCCGCCATGCCGATATGCTGATCAAGGCATTACCTGCCGATATTCCGCATATCGCCGTCATGCCGCGCCAAGCTGAAAGTCTGCCCAGCCGGCACTTGGGCTTGGTTCAGGCCAGCGAACTGGACAATCTCAGCCAACAGTTAAACCGACTTGCCGATAGTCTGACGCTGAACCCGGATTTTGTTCTGCCGGAATTGAAAGCTATTCCAACAGTTCACAAACCATTAGCAAAAGCGCTTGCCGGAGTCAGAATCGGCATTGCCAAAGATGCAGCATTTGCCTTTATCTATCAGGCGAATATTGATTGTCTGATCGAAATGGGCGCGGAGATTGTTTATTTTTCACCATTGACTGATGCCACATTGCCCGACGTTGACAGCTTGTATCTGCCAGGCGGTTATCCCGAGCTGCATCTGCAAACACTCAGCCAGAACAGTTCGTTAATCAGCGAAATACAGCAGCATATTGCTGCTCATAAGCCTGTGCTGGCAGAGTGCGGTGGCATGCTGTTTTTATGTCAAACCCTGGCGGATAAAGACGGTAACCAGGCGCCGATGTGTGGCGTACTGCAAGCCGAGGCGAAGTTACAGAAACGATTTACCGCCCTCGCCCTGCAATCTGTGACTATCGGCACGCAGCAGATTCGTGGCCACACTTATCACCACTCTTCATTACAGACGGCGCTGGAAGCCATCGCAGTTGGTAGCTGCCCTAACGGCAATGCAGTCAGCGAGGCGGTATATCAACACCAGCGACTTACCGCCAGTTATATCCATTTTTATTTTAATTCCTGCCCCGAGCTGGTGGCGCAGTGGTTTCATCCATGAGTCAGAGTCATTTGGCGTTTTCGCAGCTTGAACGTAACGCCGTCTATCGCGCCATTGCTGAACGACGCGATATGCGCCATTTTATTGCTGCTCCTATCGATCCGCTCATTCTGCAACGGTTGTTTCAGGCGGCCTGGCAAGCGCCAAGCGTGGGTTTAATGCAACCCTGGCGCATGATTCGTATTACCGATCACAAGCTTCGGCGTGCGATTCATACTTTAGTCGAAGCAGAACGCATCGAAACCGCCAAAGCCCTGGGCGAACGTGAAGCTGAATTTCTACAATTGAAAGTCGAAGGTATCAAGGATTGTGCTGAAGTGATTGTGATGTCACTGATGGATAAACGTGAGTCACATATTTTTGGTCGCCGAACCTTGCCGGAAATGGATTTGGCGTCCGTTGCCTGCGCCATTCAGAATATGTGGCTGGCGGCGCGCGCCGAAGGGTTAGGGATGGGCTGGGTGTCCCTGTTTGATCCTCTCCAGTTGGCAGAACTGTTAGCGATTCCTCAAGGTGCCTGTCCGGTTGCTATCCTCTGTCTGGGCCATATTGCTGCCTATTATCAACAGCCCATGCTGGAACAGGAAAACTGGCGGCAACGGCAACCGCTGGAAGAACTGATTTTTGAAAATCGCTGGCAAGCGCCCAATTCGCCATGATTTTTGTCGTGATTTTCTGCGCCGTCGTCATTGACTGGCTTGCCGGCGAACCCAGACGTTTACATCCTCTGGTGGGCTTTGGCTGGCTGGCAAATCACATTGAAACGCTTTTTAATCGTGCCAATCACCGGCCAATCAGCCAATTCACTTTGGGGTTACTGGCATTGCTGATCTGCATTGTGCCATTTACTCTGCTGACATTTCTTCTCAGTCAAATCTCGCTGTGGGGCACCGCATTTTCCGTGTTGATGCTGTATTTATGTATTGGGCATCGTAGCCTTTTTGATCATGCCCGCCCTATTATGCACCTTATGCAAAACGGTAATGAAAATGAGGCTAAAGAACTGGCCAGCCGGATTGTCAGCCGCGATAAGGCGCATATTGATGTCAACAAAGCCACCATCGAATCGGTGCTGGAAAATGGCAACGATGCCGTTTTTGCTGCCATTTTCTGGTTTGTTATTGGCGGTGCAGCCGGCGTTGTTGCCTATCGTTTGGTGAATACACTGGATGCAATGTGGGGATATCGCAGTTCCCGGTTCTTATATTTTGGCAAAGTCGCAGCGCGGCTCGATGATCTGCTGAATTATCTGCCTGCCCGACTGACCGCGTTAAGTTATGCCTTATCAGGTAAAACACGTTGTGCTTTGTCCTGTTGGCGACGGCAGGCGCCATTAT
>CANRLD010000157.1 GCA_947631375.1 uncultured Methylophaga sp.
GATCAATTGGTGGGTTGAGTTGTCCCGGCGTATCAATACTGGTGGAGTCTTTTTCCCACCAATTGTCGCGTCGTCCGTGGCGGGTAATATACGCGGTTCCCCGAATGTCAGTCAGCTCCGTTATCGCTTCGCCTTGTGCCAGTCGATGAGCAATTTCAGTCACCTGACGTTCACCATTGCCATAGACGAGCAAGTCAGCCTTGGCATCCATAATGACACTGCGACGAACTTTTTCTGACCAGTAATCATAATGTGCGATTCGCCGTAAGCTGGCTTCAATACCACCGATAATAATCGGCACATCACTATAACTTTCACGGCAGCGCTGACTATAGACCACCACGCTGCGATCTGGACGTTTTCCGCCTTCTCCATTGGCAGTATAGGCATCGTTACGGCGCACTTTTTTATCAGCAGTGTAACGATTCACCATCGAATCCATATTGCCGCCAGTGACACCGAAAAACAGATTCGGTTTACCTAATCGCTGAAAGTCTTTGCTACTGGTCCAGTCCGGTTGGGAAATGATTCCAACCCGAAACCCTTGTGCTTCAAGTAAACGCCCGATTAATGCCATACCGAAACTGGGGTGATCCACATAGGCATCGCCGGTAACAATGATCACATCACAACTGTCCCAGCCTAACGCTTCCATTTCGCTGCGCGTCATCGGCAATTGCGGTGCGACACCAAAACGATGTGCCCAGAATTTACGGTAGGAAAAAATATCCGCAGCGGCTTGCATACAACCTCAGAACAACATTAGTGAAAAATCAACGGCTTATTCTAACAAAGACTAAGGATGACTGGCCGCCTTAAATGATTCCAGTGAATCGACAATGGTGACAGCAGTGCCTTTTTCGACCCACATAGCCAATTCGCGAATCTCCGAATTACGCATCGCAATGCAGCCTTGTGTCCAGTTAGCCACCTTATGAATATCGAGCTTGTCTGGTGTTTCATCGCCAATGCCATGAATTCCGATCGCGCCGCCCAACGGGGTATTTTGCGGAGGCGGCTCATTATAAATAAAAGCCCCGAGAATCTTGCGGTACTGCTCGCGGGTAATGCGACCATCCTGAAGGGCCTGCTTCGCATCATCCATATTCGGGTAGTCAAGATGCATAAACAAATAAAACCGGTCACTGCTGCGCACATCGAGGATACGATAACTGCCTTTTGGGGTTTTACGATCCCCTTCCAACATTTTGGGTTGCCGGCCACCGCTGCCCAGTGCCACTTTAAAACTGCGGATGGTTTTATCGTTTTTTCTGACCAGTAACGTATTTTCAGAACGGACAACAACTAATTCAATAGCATCTGCCGCCACCGCAGTAACTGGCCAGTAAAATAATAATGTTAAAAAAACCAGTTTAAGCATATGCTCATCGATCCACTCGCCAGCTACTATCAGAATTCAGTATAAACCGCGTTAATTATCGCCTGTAAATAAATATTTTTAAAGAAATAATCTGTTTATGACCGACGTATTATGCCTGATCAGTTGATGCAAGGAGTGTGGCAAATCAGTATTGAGTCGTTGATTCAATGACTCCGCCAGTTCACGCTGTTTTTTCAGCTGGCTGGTATTAATGCTCTGTTTGGATGCCAATACAATTACATTACCTTTATCCGCTACCGGTAATAGCAAGGTTTGACCTGAAAAACTGTTGTTAATTCGCCTGACGGCCTGAGAAAAACCATTACGCTCGCTGCCCCACAAATTGATGCTCATCATGCCATTGTCTGTCAGTATCCCGGCACAGGCATCAAAAAATGCCTGCCCCTCGACACTAGCCGACATTCCCGCATGATCATAGGCATCAACCAATAACAAGTCATATTGACCGCTCGCTGAGTAGTACTGCTCACTGACAAACTGATAACCATCACCGTGATGGATCGTCAGTCTTGGATCGCTTTGCGGTAAACTAAAAAAACGCTGGGCAATATCAATCACATCCTGCCGGTACTCGACAACATCTATCTGACAGTGTTCGAAATGATGTAATAAAAATTTCACCAGCGATCCACCGCCCAAACCAACAACGCACACTTTTTGCGGAGTTGGCTGAAACAACAAGCACGCCATCATCGCCCGGGTATAGCTGAGCTCAAGCTGATGCGGTGATTTTAATGACATGGTGCTTTGTCGCGGATAGGTGCCAAAGTGCAAGGAACGACTATCGCCAATATCGACAACTTCGATAACTCCGGCATCTGATGCGGCCTGATAAACCACGCGGCCACCATAATAAAGTTGCATTTAATCTGCCGCCCTCTCATCAAACGACTGTGAAAATAACCAGCCATGGACTTGGTTTGTCAATGCATTTTCGCTATGGCTGAAATAATGGTCGGCACCAACAATCTGGCGTAAAAAATAATGAGATTGCTGAGCAGTTTTCATTTGCGTCTGTCGTGCCAGCGCGGCCTGCTTCACGGAGCGCGCTTGCCGACTGCCAAACAGCTCGAGTATTGGCACGCTTATTTCCATAATATCAGCATCTTTCCTGGTAATTTCGCCGGCATCAATCAACACTATGGCAACAACCGGTACGATCACGTCAGTCATCGTTTGTAAAACCAACTGTGCCCCCGCCCCTTGACCGATCAAGACAATATGCTCATGCCCGACCTGTTGTAACTCTGCCAACGCTGCATTGATCCGCTGTGCTGTTGTGATCATCGCAGGAGACGTTGCTAGTGACTCGCGCGCTATGGCTTGTGTTGTCTGCTCATTGTTGTCCGCAGTCATATTTTCTGCTGTTTTTTGCTCGGCGGTCGAAGGCTCTGCTTCGGCTTCAACGTCGATTGTCGGTGCAGCTTCCTTCACTGCTAACGTTGTCGCGGCATCTGCCGTGTCTGTATTAAACGAAGCAACCTTGATTGCCAAGGTGTCCCAGCCATGTGCCGGAAGCTGATGCCTCAAGATACCAATCGCCGCACTATCGATATGTTCATCGATATCATGTAATAACAAGACAGCGCCACGAGCTTCACCTAATGTTTGCGGCAGATAAGCTGCTGCTATACTGCGTTCACCGATCATCAATGGCTGATAGCCTGCTGCCATCCCACCTTGCCGCAAAATGTTTAATGGCAGCAGCTCTTCGGCCTGTGTGGCCAAGCATGGCAGACTCAGCAGAAAAAACAGCCACAAGACAATTGTTTGCTTTCGCACCGGAATTCCTATTTCTGTTCAGTCATGCGATTGTTGCCAGTATAATCAGCAAAATCCATTTCCAAAAGCTGATAAAAGCCTGTTTTTGGGGTAAAGTAAGCGGTTTATCAGCAAACTTAATCAATTAACAACTAGAGAGAATCCGCCATGGCCGAATTCAAAATTGCCCCATCCATCCTCTCCGCTGACTTTGCCCGCCTCGGCGAAGAAGTGGTAAACGTATTGGCATCCGGTGCTGATATTGTGCATTTTGATGTTATGGATAATCACTATGTTCCCAATCTGACTATCGGGCCTCTGGTCTGTGAAGCACTGCGTAAACATGGTGTAACCGCTGAAATCGATGTGCATCTGATGGTTAAACCCGTTGATCGAATTATTCCTGATTTTGCCAAAGCCGGTGCCAGCTATATCACTTTTCACCCCGAAGCTTCCGAACATATCGATCGCAGCCTGCAACTGGTCAAAGCTGAAGGCTGTAAAACCGGTCTGGTGTTTAATCCAGCCACCCCACTGACGCTAGCTGAACACGTTCTGGATAAAGTTGATCGTATCCTGCTAATGTCAGTTAACCCTGGCTTTGGTGGACAGAAATTTATTCCGCATACGCTTGAAAAACTGCGCCAGGCGCGCAAGATGATCGATGAAAGTGGTTATGACATTGATCTGGAAATCGATGGCGGCGTTAACGTACAGAATATTCGCGAAATTGCTGAAGCGGGTGCGCGTACCTTCGTAGCAGGCTCTGCAGTATTCGGTGCCGCTCAGGAAAGCGATCCCAATAAATATGAAACGGTTATTGCAGCATTACGTGCTGAATTAGCCCAAGCGAAAGTCTAATCAATGACATTAAAAAAACCCGCTCTCGCTTTGATCGATCTGGATGGCACGCTGGTTGACAGTGTGCCTGATCTGACCTGGTGTACTGATCAAACAATGCAGGCACTTGATATGCCCGCACGGGGGGAAACCAAAGTCAGAAACTGGGTGGGTAATGGTGTGGAAAGATTGATCAAGCGCGCCTTGCTCAATCAGCTGGATGGCGAACCGGCAGAAGCATTATATGCCAAAGCAGCACCTATTTTTATGGCG
>CANRLD010000158.1 GCA_947631375.1 uncultured Methylophaga sp.
TGCCATCAGCAATAAATCCAGGTGCAGATACTGGAGTTTGGAGTAGAAAAATAAGGGAAAATACTTTAAATGAATACACCAAACGCTTTAGTGAAATCTCTCACTTTTCACCTGCCCTACCGATTCATCAGATTCCCTTGTTCAATCCGCTGTCCGGTTATGGCAGTTATGTGTTTCCAGCAGTAGCCCCCCTCATTATTCATCAGACTATTTTGCTCGGGCTGAGTATGCTGATCGCCCTATACCGGGAAAATAAACAAGTCATCAATCTGACCAGTTTGGCAGGGCTCTGTCTGGCAATTCTGACTATTGGCTGTCTGGGCTGTTATTACCTATTTGGTTTTAGCTTTTGGTTTTTCGATTATCCACGCGGTGGCAACTTCTGGGGAATGTTACTGGCTGTTCCTATTTCTGTGTTTTGCATCATCGGTCTAACCATGCTCCTTGCCAGTTTTCTGGATATACCCGAACGTGCCGGACACCTGTTTGTATTTACTTCGATTCCATTATTTATGTTGTCCGGCGTGGCCTGGCCTCATGCTACCATGCCTGTATGGATGCAAACCTTAGGACAGATATTGCCTTCCACTCAAATTGTGCAAATGTTTATCCAGCTCAACCAGATGGGAGTTCCGACTCATCTGATTTTCGGCAAACTGGCTTATCTGTCTGTAGTCGGCGTGATCTGTATGAGCTTAGGCTATTATCGCCTACGTCAACCTGTTTAGCTCAACATGGTAAAACGTCCGTTTGTCAGGCTTTTATTTTCCGTATACCCGAATATAGAAGTTCTGAATGGTGCTACTGCCATTCGGTTTATCGAAACTCACATCGTATTGCACCAGATTGCCTGGGTACGCAATTTCATAACTGACCTTGTATTCACTCGGTTTACCTGAAGACTGTTCAAACTTTTTCACCATCAGTGTTTTGGACTTATACTCACCTTCCGGAATTGCATAAGAAAACTGACGCATGGTTTTCTGATTTTCCTGGAAATACTGCTTGAGTTCCGGATCCAGATGGCTAAGAAACTCATCATACTTTCGATCACGCAGGTCGCTATAGGCATCTTCCGCCGCCTGCTCTTGGGCTGCGCTTGGATTAGGCACCTGATCCGAGTTTTGACCGCAACCCGCCAATAATGTCAGCCCTGCCAATAACATCAGTTTTGTTTTCATCATCATGCTTTCCTGTTCATTGTATAAAAAAGGACGCCGAAGCGCCCTTTTCTCTATGTCATTTACACTTATTCTTCAGTTGCCTGATCACGATCTTCTGCTTCAACAGCTTCAGTCTGATCCGCTGCACTGTCTTCTGACGCTACTGTATCTTCGCTCTCTTCTAGCAAATCCAGGTCTTCATCTTCCACAGCTTCAATCGCTTCTACGCCGACCAGTGTTTCATTTTCACCAAGACGGATCAGACGAACACCTTGTGCATTACGACCAGTTTGCGCCACTTCTGAAGCACGGGTACGAACCAATGTACCACCATCAGAAATCAGCATCAGTTCTTTCGATGCATCAATCGCGACAGCACCAACCAGCTCACCGTTACGCTCAGAGGTCTTGATCGCAATCACACCTTTACCGCCACGTTTCTTGGTCGGGAAGTCATCCACCGGCGTGCGTTTACCATAGCCGTTTGCAGATGCACACAGCACTTCACCGGTTTCAGGGACAACGACAAGAGAAACGATACGGCTAATGAAGTTGGCTTCAGTACTATCATCATCATCAGTATCAAGATCTGCATCTTCTGCATCTTCAAGCTGTGAAGCACCGATGGTCACACGCATACCGCGAACACCCTTGGCAGAACGACCCATGGCACGAACATCAGTTTCAGCAAAACGGATTGCCTTACCTTCGTTCGAGAACAACATGATTTGCTGGGTACCATCGGTAATCGCAACACCGATCAGGGTGTCATCGCCATTCAGTTCAATGGCACGCAGACCGTTTGAACGAACATTCGAGAACTGCTCCAGCTCCACACGTTTAATGGTACCGTACTGGGTCGCCATAAATACGTAGAAGTTTTTACGCAGTTTTTCTGCCAGTTCAGCAAACTCGGCAACGATTTCGTCATCCAGATCAGTTTCTGATAACGCTTCACCCAACTGTTTGAGCTGAACGCGCAAGGTATCAGAAAGGTCATCACCATCTGCCAGCTCAGCAAAAGCTGCTTCTAGCCCAGCATAATGGGCGACAACAATTGCATTAGTCTGTAACTGCGCCTTATTTGCCTGTACGAAATTACGGAAATCAGCCAGACGATCTTTAAAGCGTTTTGGCGCATCAATCATCGGTAGAATCGCGGTAATGGTTTCGTTGTCCTCAAGCGGCAACAGGTTCACGATTGGACGACCTTTCGAGCCACGAGATGCCTGTGGCACTTCAAACACGCGCAGGCGGTACACCTTACCAACGTTAGTAAAGCAGAGTACAGTTGCATGGTTTGAAGTCACAATCAGATGACGGATGTAATCATCTTCTTTCATTGAGGTCGCGGACTTACCACGGCCACCACGACGCTGCGCTGCATAATCAGACAATGGCTGAGTTTTCGCATAGCCTGATTGAGAAACGGTTAAGACCACCTGCTCTTCAGGAATCAAGTCTTCACGAGAGAAGTCGATACGTGATTCTACAATTTGGGTACGACGCTCATCCCCATATTGCTGCAAAATCAACGCAAGTTCTTCACGAATGACATTCATCAACAGATTGAAATCATTCAGAATTGCAGTATATTCCGCAATTTGTGCCAGAATTTCTGCGTATTCTGCCTGCAGCTTGTCTTGTTCAAGACCGGTCAAGCGATGTAAACGAAGTTCCATGATCGCATTGACTTGCGCCGGTGATAAACGGTAAAGATCACCAGTCAAACCAAATGGACGCGCTGGATCTTCTCCTTCAATTTCGTCTGGACGAACTGAAACCGCGCCGGCTTTTTCTAGTAATGCAACCACACCACCCGCAGCCCATTCACCCGCCTGTAAACGTTCACGTGCTTCTTGCGGATTGGCAGAAGATTTGATCGTTTCAATAATGCGGTCAATGTTAGCCAGTGCAACGGTCAAGCCTTCCAAAATATGACCACGTTCACGTGCTTTACGCAGTTCGAACATGGTACGGCGCGTCACCACTTCCTGACGGTGACGGATAAATGCCGCAATAATATCTTTCAGGTTCATTAACTTTGGCTGGCCATTATCCAGGCAGACCATGTTAATGCTGAACGAGTTTTCGAGTTGGGTGTTCAAGAATAGGTTGTTAACGATCACTTCCGCGTTTTCACCACGCTTCAGATCAATCGCAATACGCATCCCTTCTTTATCTGATTCATCACGAAGTTCAGAGATCCCTTCGAGTTTTTTCTCTTTGACCAGTTCAGCGATACGCTCAATGGTTTTCGCTTTATTGACCTGATAAGGAATCTCGGTAAATACAATGGTATTACGGCCAGTTTTTGCATCTTCTTCAATATGGTATTTACCACGGATATGCAAACGGCCTTTACCGGTACGGTAAGCATCGACAATGCCGGATTTACCGTAGATGGTGCCACCTGTCGGGAAGTCAGGACCAGAAATGTGCTCCATCAAACCTTCGATGCTGATATTCGGGTCATTGGCATAGGCTAGGCAGGCATTAATGACTTCGGTCATATTATGCGGCGCCATGTTGGTTGCCATACCTACTGCAATACCGGCAACACCGTTAATCAGCAGGTTAGGTACACGGGTCGGCATCACTTGCGGAATACGCTCGGAACCGTCGTAGTTGTCTTCCCATTCAACCGTGTCTTTTTCTAAATCTGCAAGGAGCTCATGGGTCAGCTTACGCATACGAACTTCGGTATAACGCATTGCCGCTGCACTATCGCCATCGACAGAACCAAAGTTACCCTGGCCGTCAACCAACTGGTAACGTAAGCTAAAGTCTTGTGCCATACGAACAATCGTTTCGTATACGGCTAAATCACCATGCGGGTGATATTTACCGATAACGTCACCAACTACACGTGCAGACTTTTTATATGCTTTGTTATAGTCATTGCCCAATTCGTGCATTGCGAAAAGCACACGACGATGAACCGGTTTTAAACCATCTCGTACATCTGGCAATGCACGTGACACAATCACGCTCATCGCATAATCAAGATATGAGCTTTTAAGTTCATCCTCAATGGCAATCGGTCTAATTTCCGATACGCTCATGCATACTCCTTATTCTA
>CANRLD010000159.1 GCA_947631375.1 uncultured Methylophaga sp.
CAGCAGACCGGCGCGGGTATCAACGACACGGGTTGCGACAAATGCGTTACGCGCACCGGGGCCTTCAACATACATCACTGGATCGGTGAACATGTCGCCAACCAGCCCAAAGCTGTCACGTACGGTACGCGGACCAAAGAAAGGCAAGACGATATATGGACCGGGTTCGGCGCCCCAGACACCTAAAGTCTGGCCAAAATCTTCATTTCTTTTCTTGTTACCAGCATGGCCGGCGACATCAAAAATACCGGCAACACCAACGGTACTGTTCAATAGAAAACGTCCGGTATCATCTGCTGCCTGACTGAATTTACCTTGTAACAAACTGTTAATGGCGACAGTAATATCATTCAGGTTACGAAAAAAGTTACTGACGCCCCAACTAATAGCTTCTGGAACCACCGCATCGTAGCCTTTGGCTACTGGCTTGAGAACAGCACGATCAACCGTATCATTAAATTTGTACATTGCCCGGTTATAGCTTTCGAACGGATCCCGCTCATCGCTGTGTTGTGTTGTAGCGCAACCGGTAAACAATACAATCAGCCCGACCAGGCTGAACCTGAAAATTGCTTTTAGCTCGAACATTGTGGCATTCCCTGAAAAATATATAGAGATAATCTCATGGCAGTTCGGGACGAAGCAAGCCATCTGTTGTATTGATGCATAGAAAGTATGAAGTTGTTGTCAGTTTGCAACACAAATGCGCAGCTAATGCTAATTTACTGGATGTTGCAGTAGTGTGGTTTCTGTACTGACGGCATCATTATTATTAAACATCATGCGGGCAAATTTTTCGCTACTCTTTAGCCAGTCATGTTCTCGCGCATAGGCGATGCAATCCGTTTTTTGTAGTTTTAGCGCATCCAGCGCCGCTGCTTGCAAATCCCAGTTAAGTTGCCCGGTTTTTCCATGAATCACAATATCTTTGGGGCCGGTGACGGGAAAAGCGGCTACTGGAAGGCCGCATGCCATTGCTTCCAGTATTACCAAGCCGAATGTGTCTGTTTTGCTGGGAAACACAAATACATCCCCGGCAGCAAGGTAAGCGGCAAGTTCCTTATTGAATTTGGCCCCGGTAAAAATCACTTCGGGGTAACGCTGTTGTAATGTTGGCAGATCGGGACCATCACCAATGACGACCTTGCTACCGGGTAATTCCAGTGTCAGAAAAGCTTCAATGTTTTTTTCTGTAGCCACCCGGCCCAGGGTCATAAAAACGGGTCTGGGTAAATCCAGCTGCTTGATGTTGTCGGGGGTAAACAGTTGGGTATCCACGCCGCGGCCCCAGAGGTGCAGGTGTGAAAAACCGTAAGATTGCAGGTGTTGTTTTTGCGAAGCTGTTGGGACTAATGTGCGTACTGCGGGACGATGGAAGCGGCGTAACCAGGCATAGCTCCAGCTAAGCGGAATTGGCAGTCTGAGACGTAAATACTCTGGAAACTGGGTATGAAAGGAGGTGGTAAACTGAACATTTCGTCGCAAACACCAGCGCCTGGCGGCCATACCCAGCGGGCCTTCTGTTGCAATATGCACGGCGTCGGTCTGCAAGTTGTTCAACATGATAGACAGTTTGCGGTACGGGAAAACAGCTAAACGAATCGATGGATAACTAGGGCAGGGGACAGTCATAAAGCTTTGTGGCGTGATCATGACCACGTCATAGCCCATCTCCAGCAGCTGTTCCCGGGTTTTGCTTAAAGTACGAACGACGCCATTGACTTGGGGGGCCCAGGCATCAGTAATAATAACCAGCTTCATCAGGCAGCTCTGGGTACCTCAACCTGTTGGTTATTGAACACTTCAGTCCACGACACAATTTCCATTTGCCCGTCAGCGTGTTCAACGAGCGCGGTACAGCTTTCAACCCAGTCACCACAGTTGTAATAATCAACATTCTGTATACGGGTGATTTCGGCACGGTGAATATGACCGCAAACGACGCCATCAACCCCTTGTTTGGCGGCTTCGTGGGCAACCGCCTCTTCAAAATGACTGATGTATTGCACGGCATTTTTGACTTTATGCTTGAGAAATGCCGCCAGAGACCAGTAGGAGAAGCCCATTTTACGGCGGCAATAATTCACCCAGCGGTTTGCCCGTAGTAAAAACTCATAAAGCCGGCTGCCGATTTTTGCCAGTATTGGGGAGATTTTAACCACGCTGTCAAACTGGTCACCGTGAATAATCAGCAACTTACGGTCATCAATGGTGGTGTGAATGAATTCGTTGTGAATGTGGATATTGCCAAAGACTGCGCCATCAAAGTCGCGCAGCACTTCATCATGATTGCCCGGAACAAAAATAACCTTGGTGTTATGTTTGGCTTTGCCAAGCACAGTGCGAATAACATTATTATGTTCTTGCGGCCAGAACATGCGTTTCTTCATTTCCCAGACATCAATGATATCGCCAACCAAGTAGAGGTACTCACATTCGATGTTGTGGAGAAAGTCGAGTAAGAGGTCCGCACTACAGCCACGAAACCCAAGGTGAATATCGGATATCCATACGGTGCGAACTTTCAGCGGTTGGTCGTGACCTAGTTGTGTTTGCATAAGGTTCCCATTCACTTAGAATTTGAACGAAACCTTAACGAAACGATATTACAGTATGATGAAGGTCATACTGCGACAATAAGCTTCTATCCATATCAGTAGACGATAACGACTTTTATCAGGAATTATGATGAGTAACCCATTACTGGAAAACCACCACTTACCTCCATTCTCGGCGATTAAAGCAGAGCACGTTGAGCCAGCTATTGATCAGGTACTGGAGATCGCCCGCAATAAAATTGACACGATTCTGGGTACGTTGTCAGCGCCTTCATGGGAAACTCTGGTGCAGCCGATGGAAGATATGGATGCATTGATTGATAGTGTTTGGTCACCGATCAGCCATATGAATTCAGTGGTTAATTCAGAGGCGTTACGTCAGGCGTATAACGCCTGCCTGCCCAAACTGAGCGAGTTTTCAACCGAACTGGGGCAAAACGAAACCTTATATCAGGCCTATAAGGCTATTGCTGAAGGTAGTGAATACAACAAGCTGGACGTTGCGCAGAAAAAAGTCATTGATAATGCTATTCGCGATTTTCGCTTGTCAGGCGTCGAGCTTGATCAGCAAAAGCGTGATGCGTTTAAAAAGCTGTCGCAGCAATTAACAGAGCGCACCGCGAAGTTTGAAGAAAACCTGTTGGATGCGACGCACGCCTGGCGTAAGCATATTACCGATGAGGCGTTACTTTCCGGTCTGCCACCCTCGACTGTTGAAATGGCTGCTCAAATGGCAAAACGCGACGGTTTGGAAGGCTGGTTGTTTACGCTGGATTTCCCTTCGTATATGCCGGTGATGACTTATGCTGATAATCGTGAATTGCGCGAAGAAATGTACACCGCATTTGCCACTAAAGCCTCGGATCAGGGGCCGAGTGCAGGTAAGTGGGATAACACCGAGGTTATGCAGGATATTCTCAACTTGCGTCACCAGTTGGCCAATTTACTCGGTTTTGCGAATCATGCAGAGCGTTCATTGGCAACCAAAATGGCCCGGTCGCCAGATCAAGTGCTGGATTTTTTAATGGATTTAGCCAAACGTTCTAAACCGATTGCCGAAAATGAATATGCTGAGTTGCGTGCCTTCGCCAAGGTGACAGCAGATCAGGGGGAACTGGCCTCCTGGGATGTCAGCTATTTTGCAGAAAAGCTGCGCCAGCAACGTTACGACATTTCACAAGAAGAATTAAAGCCGTACTTCCCGGAAGATAAAGTCGTCAATGGGCTGTTTGCTGTCGTGAATCGTTTATACGGTCTGGAAATTCGTGAACGTCATGATATTGATGTCTGGCATAAGGACGTACGCTTTTTTGAAATTGTTGCGGATGACGGCAGTATCCGTGCTCAGTTTTATCTGGATTTATATGCACGTCAGCACAAACGTGGTGGCGCCTGGATGGATGAATGTAAAGCGCGCCGCCGTACCGCCAATGGCATTGAAATTCCGGTGGCATTTTTGACCTGTAACTTCTCAGAACCTGTTGGCGATAAACCGGCCTTGTTTACTCATGATGAAGTGACCACCTTATTCCATGAATTCGGTCACGGGCTGCATCATATGTTGACCAAAATCGACTATGCTGGGGTGTCTGGTATTAACGGTGTGGCATGGGATGCGGTCGAGCTGCCAAGCCAGTTTATGGAAAACTGGTGCTG
>CANRLD010000160.1 GCA_947631375.1 uncultured Methylophaga sp.
GAAGCGTGGCGGCGGGCATGGTGGCCACAATGGTCTGCGCGACATTATCAGTCAGTTGGGCAGTAACGCCTTTTTACGTTGCCGGATTGGGATTGATCATCCAGGTGACAGCAGACAGGTTGCAGACTATGTGTTGAGCAGACCGTCGCCATCCGATCGGCAGGCAATGCTGACAGCTATTGATAACAGCTTACGCGTGTTACCTGACGTGTTCGCGGGGAATCTCGACAAAGCCATGAACTGGCTGCATTCACAATAGGATTTATCATGGGATTTAAATGCGGGATTGTGGGTTTGCCAAATGTGGGTAAATCAACATTGTTTAATGCGCTGACACAGGCGGGTATTGAGGCGCAAAACTATCCGTTTTGTACTATTGAACCGAATGTCGGAATTGTCCCGGTTCCTGATCCGCGGATGGACAAATTGGCGGCTATTGTTAATCCACAAAGAACGCTTCCCACGACCATGGAATTTGTTGATATTGCCGGCCTGGTAGCGGGCGCTTCCAAGGGCGAGGGGCTGGGCAACAAGTTTCTTGCCAATATTCGTGAAACTGATGCGATCGCACATGTGGTGCGTTGCTTTGAAGATGACAATGTGGTGCATGTTGCAGGCAAGGTGTCACCGGTTGATGATATCGAAGTAATCAATACAGAATTGGCCCTGGCCGATCTGGAATCGGTTGAAAAAGCGATCACCAAGACGACGCGTGATGCCAAAGGCGGCGATAAGTTTGCCAAGGCGCGGCTGGATTTGCTGACGCAGCTTCGTGAGCACTTGGATCAAGGCTTGCCGGTACGGGCACTCAATCTGGATGATGAGCAGCTGGCGCTGCTAACGGGGTTACATTTATTGACCATTAAACCAACGATGTATATTGCCAATGTTGCTGAGGATGGTTTTGAAGATAATCCAGCCTTGGCTGCCGTGATGGCGCTGGCAGAAAAGGAAAACGCAATCGTTGTGCCGATTTGCGCCGCTATTGAGGCGGAGATTGCTGATCTTGCCGAGGAAGACAAAGCCGAGTTTCTTGAGGAACTTGGTTTGGAAGAGCCGGGTCTGAATCGGGTGATCCGCAGCGGTTATCAACTGCTGGGCTTGCACACCTACTTTACTGCCGGGGTAAAAGAAGTTCGCGCCTGGACAGTGGAAGTCGGGGCGACAGCGCCGGAAGGTGCCGGCGTTATCCATACGGACTTTCAGAAAGGCTTTATTCGCGCTGAAGTCATTGGCTATGAAGATTTTATTCAGTTCAATGGTGAGCAAGGTGCAAAAGACGCCGGAAAATGGCGCCTCGAAGGGAAAGACTATGTTATCAAGGATGGTGATGTCATACATTTCAGATTTAATGTTTAATTCCAAACATGCCTCTAACAGCGTTAAATTAGCAGACGCTTGAAAAGGAAAGGGACAGTGATGAAAAAGTGGTTTGCTGGAATACTGATACTGCCGCTGTTACTGCTGGGTACTGCGCAGGCTGATTCGACAGCAATGAACAGCTGTATTCTGGCTAAAATGGCCACTTCTGATGACAGTGTTACCGTGGGTAATATTCGTGAAATATGCACGGCAGAAGTCAATGCGCAACAGCAGGAGCTTTCACAGTCGGATACGCTGACAGATATTTCTTCTCCTTTGCAACGAAAGGAGCCGCTTATCGCTGTTGATAGTGGTGATGCTACTTCAATTGCCACAGCAGATGGTTCGGCGCTGTCGCGTCGACTGGTATTGGAAAAAAGCCAGTCGAACAATCCATTTGCTTTTTTACCGCACCGGCCAAACTATTTTATTTTCAGTAACAACACGGCTTCCACCAATGAAAGGCCCTTTGACGCAGCGGATCCGGATCGGGATTATGATTTTCAACCCTGGGAAAGCAAGTTTCAGATCAGCTTGAAACTACCGATCATTCGCGGCTTGTTTGATGGCCGAGCCGATGCTTTTATCGCCTATACCAACCGTTCTTTCTGGCAAATGTTTAATGATGAGAGCTCTGCCGCTTTTCGTGACTCCAATCATGAACCGGAAGCTTGGTTATCCTTTGAAAATGATTATCAGCTGCTGGGGTTCAAAAACTCACTGATAAATGTTGGTGTTAATCATCATTCAAATGGTCAAAGTGGCGAGTTATCACGCAGCTGGAACCGGGTGTTTGCTGAATTTATTATGGAGCGCGGCGATTTATACTTTTCAGTGCGTCCCTGGTGGCGAATACCTGAAAGTGGCAGTAATGACGATAATCCCGATATAGAAAAATATATGGGTAATTTTGATATTACTTCGGTATACAAATATGGTGATCACAGCTTTGATCTGATGCTGCGAAACAATCTGCGCAGTAATAACAAGGGCGCCGTACAGCTGGGTTGGAGTTTTCCGTTGTATAAGAACTTCAGAGGCTATGTGCAATGGTTTAATGGTTACGGAGAAAGTTTGATCGACTATGACCACCGTACCAATAGTATCGGCTTTGGTATCCAATTTAGTGACTGGTTATAAGCTCCAGACGCGAATTATGTTGATATTTGCCGTGTGGCAACGTAAAATGCTCCGCTTCGTGGCTATGTAGCTCAGTTGGTTAGAGCACATCACTCATAATGATGGGGTCGGTAGTTCGAATCTACCCATAGCCACCACAAATTTAAAAACCTGCTGCGGCAGGTTTTTTTATGTCTGTAGCTTATATTTCCTGTCGATTACGCAATCGTTATTATCGTTTTTTATCGAGCGATATTCCTGTGGTAACCAAGGAGTTTGTCCTGATTCCGGCTGCTGGAGAAACTTTGAAATTTACCGGTGAGTCTGGCTTTGGTCAGGCCTATTTTATTTCAGGAGTAACTTCATGCCCATTTCCCCCGCTATCGTCAGATCGTTAATCTGTTTTACAGGATTGCTATGCATGCTAAATGGCTCTGCTGTAGCTGAGCAGGATGATGCCAGTGAGTTTGTTGCGTTTTATCAGCAGCCGGATGAGGATTGTGAAGAGAAGGGGGGCGAACGGGTTTTTGTAAAAAGTACCCATGATTCACAAGTCATCGACTTGCAAATAGACCGCTATTTTTATGAGATAAGACAGCCTGGACGTTCGATGTTTGCTCTGCGACCCGCAGCTTCACAGGCTTTAGGTTGTAGTCGTGTGTTTGATGCTGAGCAGCGCTGGGAGTTGATAGCTGCGGAATTTATTAGTGAAGCGCGGATGAAAGAGCGTTATGGATATCACGAGTAATGAAGTTAAAGTAACGCTCACCTTAAAAAACGATGTTTTTGTTCGAACCTGCTGCAACATATTCGGTATAAGTATTGGAGTGATGTGAAAGCTGGCTGTCGCGGTTAACATCGCCCGAGTTGAAGAGGTTTTCAGCAGATCATCGCCAGTAAAGGAGGATGAAACATGCGGGAGCTGATGGAAAGTCTTTTGCTTTGGACCGTTGCTTTAACCGGGTATGAGCAGCCTGGCAAATTGCCGGTGATTGAAGCTGTGAGCCAGCAGCATTTGATTCAGACATTATGCGGTAACCAGCATTGTACGGCGCTGGCTTATTACGATACCGATACACAAACGATTTATTATGATGAGCGTATGCGGCTGGAGCACAATCAAAGCGCCAGAAGTTATATTGTTCACGAAATGGTGCATTATCTTCAGGATCTGAATGGCGAGCTGCTGCCGACGATGCACTGTGAAGAGCGTATTGATAAAGAGCGTGAAGCGTATCGAATACAGCAGCACTTTTTGCATGAGCATCAACAACCAGCATCGCAGATTGAGATGGCGATTGTGCTGTTAGCAAATGTTTGTAAACACCACGATGCAGCTGAATAAAGGCTGCTGTATTTGGCGGGTTTAGCTACTCAGACCTTTTTGTATCATCGATATCACTGAGGGTCACAACTGGCTCTTTACGGACGTTTTTATTGGCGATTGCAGCGGTTTTATCGCTATTCGTCAGCGTTGGCTCTTTCCGCTGTTCGCCTGTCTGAATGACTGGCTCTACGCGTTTTTCTTCACTGGTTACCTTGGTGGTATGTTGCTTGCGGAACGCCGGCTTGACCGCTTTAGCGGCTTGCAGGCTGGCACGCATCCCTTTTGGCAAAGTCTCCAGAAACAAGGGATCCAGCCGCCCTTTAATGAAGGACAAGGGGGAAGAACGTTTTTGTTGCTGGCAATAGCGAATCGTCTCCAGAGTGA
>CANRLD010000161.1 GCA_947631375.1 uncultured Methylophaga sp.
AAGACGAGTTCTTAAATGGCTGGCGTCTGCGTAATGTCATTCGCAAATATTCTGATCATATTAATCTGCCTATCGTGATGCAGAAAGAGCCCGTGCCTGATGAAGAGGGCAAGATTGATGACAGCGTGCTTGAGGACGAAACCATCAATAAAGCGACCGCGCTGTGGACCCTCTCAAAAAATGAAATTACCGAAGAGCAGTATCAGGAGTTTTACAAGCAAATAGCGCATGACTATCAGGATCCATTGAGCTGGAGTCATAACAAAGTCGAAGGTAAAACCGAATACACCTCATTACTATATATCCCCTCGAAAGCACCGTTTGACCTGTGGGATCGTGATCGCATGCACGGTATCAAACTGTACGTGAAGCGTGTCTTTATCATGGAAGACAGTGAACAGCTGATGCCTCGCTACCTGCGTTTTATTCGCGGCGTCATTGATACCAACGATCTGCCATTGAACGTATCGCGTGAAATTTTGCAAAGCAGCAAAGTCATTGACACCATCCGAACCGCTTCGGTGAAAAAAGTGCTGTCTGAACTCAACAAAATGGCCAACAACGAGCCAGAGAAATACGCTGAGTTTTGGAAAGAGTTTGGTCAGGTTATCAAAGAGGGACCGGGTGAAGACTTTGCCAACAAAGAAGCATTGGCAAAATTACTGCGATTCGCCAGTACGGAATCTGGTAATGCCGAACAAACCGTATCGTTGCAAGACTATGTCAGCCGGATGAAGGAAAAACAGGACAAAATCTATTTTATTACTGCAGAAAGTTTTGCTGCAGCGAAAAACAGTCCACACCTTGAAGTATTCCGTAAAAAAGGCATTGAAGTACTGCTGCTGACCGATCGGGTTGATGAATGGCTGGTGAATTCGCTGACCGAGTTTGATGGCAAGCAGCTGCAATCGGTTGCCAAAGGGGATTTGGATTTAGGCGAACTGGAAGACGAAGCAGAGAAAAAAGCCCACGAAGAAACTGAAAAGAACTTCGAAGATCTGCTGGAGCGGGTGAAAAAAACACTGGATGACAAAATCAAGGATGTTCGAATTACCCATCGTTTAACCGATTCACCGGCTTGTCTGGTGGCGGATAACTACGATATGAGCGGTAATCTGGAGCGCATGCTGAAAGCTGCTGGTCAACAGGTTTCCACAACCAAACCAATATTGGAGCTGAATCCTGAACATCCGATGGTGATAAAACTGAAAGATGAACAAGATGAACAACAGTTTGCTGATTGGAGCTCGATTTTGTTTGATCAAGCCTTATTGGCTGAAGGTGGGCAGCTGGATGACCCGGCCAGCTTCGTGAAAAAACTTAACGCCATGTTATTGCAACACGCTTAAGTAACACCTTAATGCCCGCTTTTGCGCAGCAACTGGTTTTGCCAGTTTCGCAAAAGCGGGTTTTTTTTGTGCACGATTTGGTGGACATTGGTGTGTAAACACTGGTAGTCGCCAGACCGGCGACTATCAATATGCTGGGGAAACACATTTTGCTGCGTACTGTATTTTGCAGTCCCAAATCTGTGTCTAAATACGTTAAAATAACTCTTTTTACCTCACGACCATCCGCTATCTGCAGAATGAGGAATCATCATGCAAGACGCCATTCAGGCTGATCATTTACAACGCTTTATTTTTGATAGCGCTGCTGTTCGCGGTGAGTGGGTGCAGCTCAAGCAGACATGGACCACGGTTAAGATGCAGCGTGAATACCCACCTGCAGTTGCAGACTTACTTGGACAGATGTTAGCGGCAGCGGCATTGCTGGCCGAAACGGTCAAAATATCTGGTCGATTGGTGCTGCAGTGCCGAACCGACGGCCCAGTGTCGTTAATCATGGTTGAGTGCACCAGTGATCATACCTTGCGTGGGCTGGCAAACTGGCAGGGTGAGATTGCGGATAATGCCAGCATGCAGGAGTTGCTCGGCAAAGGCAGCCTGGCCATTACCATCGAAAGTGTAGACGCTAAACATCCGTATCAGGGGATTGTCAGTGTACAGGGCGAATCTATTGCCGAAATGCTGGAAATGTATTTTGCCCAATCAGAGCAATTACAAACCCGTATCTGGCTGGCCACCGATGACAACACAGTGGGTGGCTTGTTGTTGCAACAACTGCCCGAACAAGATCCGGAACTGCATGATGAAAACTGGCAGCGGATCCTCTATCTGGCGGAGACCATTGCCAAAGAAGAATTACTGAATCTTGATGTCGTTTCATTGCTATATCGATTGTTTCATGAAGAAATGGTGCGTTTATTGAGCACTACCGTTCTGGAATTTTCCTGCACCTGCTCACGGCAGCGCGTAGCAGATACCATCAAATTATTGGGAAGACAGGAAGCTGAAGATATTATTGCCGAGCGTGGTTTTGTCGAGCTGGCCTGTGAGTTTTGTAACACGCATTATCGATTTGATCCGGTGGATGTGGCTGGCTTGTTCAGCGATCCACTGAATATTCAGAACGATTCAAATACAGTGCACTAACCTGGAATAATCATGGCGCATATTGTCATTATCGGAGCAAGTACCGGCGGCTTATCTGCTGCTTATGAATGTCGGGAGGCACTGGATGCCACCCACCATGTCAGCGTGGTGTCGAACACGCCGATTTTTCACTTTGTACCGAGTAACCCATGGGTTGCTGTTGGCTGGCGCAAACGTGCTGATATCAGTTTTCCGCTGGCACCTGTTCTGGCACGACGCGACATTGATTTTTATGACAGTGGTGTCACCAAAATCAAACCGGAAACCAATCAGGTATTGTTGGGTGATAGCACGATTTTGACGTATGACTATCTGATTATCGCCACTGGTGCCAAGCTGGCTTTTGAAGAAATCGAAGGCTTTGGTCCCCAGGGCTATACGCAGTCTATTTGTACTGTGGATCATGCCGAAGACAGTTATCGGGCCTGGCAGCAATTCCTTAAAAATCCAGGCCCTATTATTGTCGGTGCAGCGCAGGGCGCCTCTTGTTTCGGGCCAGCTTATGAGTATGCCATGATCATGAATCGGGCATTACGCAAAGCGAAAATACGGGATCAGGTGCCAATTACTTTCGTCACTCCTGAACCCTATCTTGGTCATATGGGGCTCGGCGGAGTGGGTGATTCTAAAAACCTGCTTGAGTCGGAGTTTCGTAAAAACGATATCAAATGGATTACCAATGCCCGTGTTAAATCGTTCCAGCAAGGCAGCGCATTGGTGGAAGAAGTTAATGACCATGCTGAAACCCTCAAAACCCACCAAGTGCCGTTTGATTATGGCATGCTGATCCCGGCCTTCAAGGGCGTTGATTGTGTTGCTGATCTTGGTGAAGAGTTGGTGAATCCACGAGGCTTTCTGAAAATAGATGAGTTTCAGCGTAACCCGGCCTATCCGAATATTTACGGTGTTGGCGTTTGTGTCGCGATTCCACCGGTCGAAGCAACAGCCTTACCGGTCGGTGCGCCTAAAACCGGTTATATGATTGAAAGTATGGCAAAAGCAGCAATCGGTAATATCCAGTCGGCGATAGCTGGTCAGGAATTACAGACACGCGCCAGTTTGAATGCCGTTTGTCTGGCAGATCTTGGACATACTGGCGCGGCGTTTATTGCGTTACCACAAATTCCGCCGCGCAATTGGGTCTGGATGAAAAAAGGCCGCTGGGTACAATGGGCTAAAATTGCTTTTGAAAAATACTTTCTCTACCGCATGAAGCGCGGGCTTGCCGAGTCAACCTACGAGCGTTGTTTATTGCGTTGTTTCGGTATCAGTAAAATCAAATAAATCGTTGACAGTTAGTGTCGCCGCCGCCAGCCACAGTGAAATGACTGTTGCCGCTGGCGGTGACGTGCCCGCCTGTCATTGTTATCGAACTGAAAGATAGGCGCAGCCGCGGTCAAGCGCGACTGAATACGGATAACAATGGTTTGAACCAATGCTGACGCCAGCTCAGAATACTGGCAACGCCTTTAGCTGCTAATGCCAGCAGCATTACCCATACCAGTACCGCCATTGAAGGGTGATCAGCAGCCAAACAAAGCAGAAAAGCCACGGTTAAACTGCAATAGCCAACAACACGCAAGCGAAGACGCTCGGTTGGTGAGGGCAGACTGGTTTCTATGCCGGTTACCTGACGCCAGTGGCTGGGCAGGCTTAAT
>CANRLD010000162.1 GCA_947631375.1 uncultured Methylophaga sp.
TTTGCACCGCGTTTCCGCGAAGCCATGGATAATGCTTGGGCAGTATTAAAGTCGTCATCCATGGCTTCGCGGAAACGCGGTGCAAACTCTGCATCATCGTGCCAATTCACCTGCTGTGGTGTGATATCGCGCAGGGAGTGATAAAAACGGGTCAATGCGGTTTTCGCCTGTTCAAGCTGATCTTCAGCATAGTTCAACGGGCTACGGTAATGACTCATTAAAATAAAATAACGTACTGCTTCGGCTGGGTACTTTGCCAGCACTTCACGAACGGTAAAAAAGTTGCCCAGCGATTTGGACATTTTTTCGTCATCAATACGCACAAAGCCATTGTGCATCCAGTAATTCACACTCTGGCAGCCATGCGCCCCTTCAGACTGCGCAATTTCATTTTCATGATGCGGGAATTGCAAATCCTGTCCACCGCCATGAATGTCAAAATGGTGGCCCAGGCATTCGGCTGACATAGCCGAACATTCGATATGCCAACCTGGACGACCTCGTCCCCAAGGTGACTCCCAGGCGGGTTCCTCTGGTTTTGCTGCTTTCCATAACACAAAGTCCAGTGGATCCGTTTTGGCTTCATTGACCGCGATACGCTCGCCGGCGCGTAACTCATCTATATGACGACCAGAAAGTTTGCCGTAATCGGGAAACTCACTGACGTCGTAGTACACATCGCCATTGTCCGCAGCGTATGCTAGACCTTTATCAATCAGCGTCTGAATCATCTCCAGTATCGACGGTATCGATTCTGTGGCACGTGGTTCATGATCCGGGCGTAGCACACCTAACGCATCAGCATCACGATGCATTTCTTCAATGTAGCGCTCAGTTAAAACCTGAATGGTTTCGCCATTTTCAGCCGCCCGGTTGATGATTTTGTCATCAATATCGGTGATATTTCGCACATAGGTCACCTCATAACCACTGGCGCGTAAATAGCGTGTTACCACATCAAACACCACCATCACCCGCGCATGACCGACATGACAAAAGTCATATACCGTCATGCCACAGACATACATTTTGACTTTGCCGGGCTCGATTGGTTTAAAGGTTTCTTTCTGCTTGGATAAGGTGTTGTAGAGTTTTAGCATTGTTATTTTTCTGCAGTCTCTTTTAGACCAATAGTCAGATTAAATACCGGCGTATCAGCGTTATGATCATAACGATCACTGACAAAATAGCCTTCTCGTTCAAACTGGAAAACCGTTTCCGGTTGGCACGTCACAACTGCCGGTTCGGCAATCGCTTTAACGACTGTTAATGAATCCGGGTTAACATCATCAAGATAGTTCCCTGTCGCTTTCCCCGGTGCTTCGGCCAAAAACAGTCTGTCGTATAGCCGCAACTCAACTTCCTTGCCTTCTGTCGCTGACACCCAATGAATAACACCGCGAGGTTTTATTTCAGGTGGCGGATTCTGGCCAACCGTATCAGGTACGAGTGAGGCAATCACCTCAATGACTTCCCCTTTATCATTCTTGATAACATCGTCAGCTTTAATGACATAGGCACCACGCAACCGCACATAATCGCCAATCACCAGTCGCTTGAACTTTTTCCGGCTCAGACTGGTGTCTTCAGTAAAGTCGGCAACATCAATGAAAATCTCTTTAGTGAACGGCAATGCACGATGGCCCATCGCTTCCTGTTGCGGATGATTAGCGACCTGCAACCACTCCGTGCTGTCGTCGGCGTTGCTGATACTGACCTTTAACGGATTCAACACACACATGGCGCGCATTGCGTTTTCATTCAAATCTTTGCGGATTTCAAATTCCAGCTGGGCAATATCAACAATCCCATCAGTTTTCGCCACCGCCAGACCATCGCAAAATGCGCGTAAGGCAGCCGCCGTGTATCCGCGTCTTCTCATCCCTGAAATCGTCGGCATTCTGGGATCATTCCAGCCGGCAACAATCTGCTCGTCAACCAATTGTTTCAGGTTGCGCTTACTGGTCACCGTATAGTTGATATTGAGGCGGCCAAACTCATATTGCTTTGGCTGCGCGGGTACCGGCAGGTTTTCAATAAACCATTCATACAAGGGACGGTGATCCTGAAATTCCAGTGTACAAACACTGTGGGTGATGCCTTCAATCGCATCGCTCTGCCCGTGGGCAAAATCATAACTGGGATAAATACACCATTTGTCCCCTGTTTGATGGTGCGATTGCTTACGGATGCGATAAAGAATCGGGTCACGCAGGTTCATATTTGGCGACGCCATATCGATTTTTGCGCGTAGCACACAAAAACCTTCGGCAAAATCGCCTTGCTTCATTTTTTCAAACAGCGCCAGATTTTCTTCGATGCTGCGATCACGAAAGGGGGACTCCTTACCCGGCTTGGTCGCCCAGCCCCGATATTCACTGGCTTGTTCGGCAGTCAAATCACACACATAGGCTTTGCCTTGCTTGATAAGATGAATCGCCCAATCGTAGAACTGCTCAAAATAGTCCGACGCATAGCGCACCTCACCAGTCCATTGAAAGCCCAGCCACTGCACATCATCCTTGATGGCGTCGATATATTCCTGCTCTTCTTTAGCCGGATTAGTATCATCAAATCGCAAGTGACAATCACCAGCAAATTCCTCAGCCAGACCAAAATTCAGGCAAATAGACTTGGCATGTCCAATATGCAAATAGCCATTGGGCTCAGGTGGAAAACGGGTGGTCACTTTTCCGACGATCCTGCCAGCGTCAAGATCTTCCTGAATAATGGTGCGTATAAAATTATGATTGACAGCAGATTCAGACATATCGAATGTTTCTAGTTAAATGTGAACGCGCATTATACGCTGTCAGCCGCATTGGGTAACAGCGCTGTTTCAGCAGATTGACTCTGAAATGGCCTTTATTGTCTTCACCTGAAACAGTGATATGGACTATCATGGTGATTTTGCAATTTTGGAAGCAAACCATTATGAAATTACTCTATCGTCATCTGGCGCCCCTCTTTTTTGCTTCGTTTTCGCTTGCCGCTCAGGCGGAAGGTGGTAGTGCACAACCCAAAGTGCTGCTCAGCACCAATCACGGTGACATTGTTATCGCACTGAACGCTGAAAAAGCGCCTGAAACAGTCAAAAACTTTATCCAATATGTTGAATCCGGTTTTTACGATGGCACCATTTTTCACCGCGTTATTGAGAACTTCATGATTCAGGGCGGCGGATTTGATGAGTCTTTCAAACAGAAAGCAACCGAAGCTTCCATCCAGAATGAAGCAGATAACGGGTTAAGCAACAAGCGTGGTACGGTTGCTATGGCTCGCACCAGCGCCCCGCATTCTGCCACGGCACAGTTTTTTATCAATACCAAAGATAATGACTTTTTGGATCACCGTGGTAAATCAACGCAGGATTGGGGCTATGCAGTCTTTGGCGAAGTCGTTGAAGGCATGGATGTTGTTGATGCCATTCGCAAAGTGAGCACAACGATGCGAGGCGGCCATCAGGACGTCCCTGCCGAGAATGTGGTGATCGAAAAAGCCACCCTGTTGAAATAGCTGTTTTTCCGCTAAACACCCAGCTTTAACAGATGAAAACGCTGTTTATTTCAGACTTGCACCTGAACCCTGACCAGCCGGAGCTTACCCGGCTGGCAACAACGTTTATTGCTCAGCAGGCAGATGTTGCTGCACTGTATCTACTGGGAGATATTTTCAATACTTGGCTGGGAGACGATTTAATTCCGGATGCCTTTCAGGGATTTATCCAAGCATTACAGCAACAACAGCAGCAAGGAACGAAACTGTATCTGATGGTAGGTAATCGTGACTTTATGCTGGGGGAGAAGTTTGCCCGTCTCATCGGTGCCACATTGCTGCCAGATCCTGTTGTGGTACAGCTTTATGGTCGCTCTGTCCTGCTGATGCATGGCGACAGCTTATGTACTGATGATGTCAGCTACCAACGCTATCGCAAAGTAGTACGAAATCGGTGGTTACAAAAGCTGTTTCTGACAATGCCGCTGGCTATTCGCCAGCATATTTCCAATAAAATCAAAGCGAAAAGCAAACAGCAGAAACAATATAAACAAGCCCAGATAATGGATGTTAACCCTGCTACTGTCAGGCAAATAATGAAAACGTACAGAGTACAGCTATTACTTCATGGCCATACGCATCGCC
>CANRLD010000163.1 GCA_947631375.1 uncultured Methylophaga sp.
AAATCAGCGTTTTTAATAAAACCACTGGCAGCTTCCAATTCCATCAAACTGGTCAGCAACAGGCTAATTTGCTGATATTGCTGTTGTTCTTCAGCAAACAGCTGCAGATCATAATAACGATCCGGATCCAGCAACCGCAGGCGGGCAAAGTGACTTTCCATCCCCAGTTGCTCCGGTGTTGCGGTTAACAGCAATACAGAAGCAATCTGTGCAGCCAGCTTTTCAACCAGCAGATAGCCTTCGCTACTTTGTTCTGGATGCCATTGCAGATGGTGGGCTTCATCGACTATCAAGATATCCCATTCGGCCTGTAACAGGTCATGCTGCATTTGAGGATGACTTTCCAGTGTCTGCAAGTCAGTGAGAACCAGCTGGGCGCTGTCAAATGCATTCCCTTCATTCAGTTCAACCAGCGCCGCATAACGTTCCGCATCGATCACGGTAAATGCCAGGTTAAAGCGTCGCAACATTTCAACCAGCCACTGATGCAGCAACGCCGCCGGCACAATAATCAGCACACGGCTGGCATGCCCTTGCAGGATTTGCTGATGTAATATCAGTCCCGCCTCAATGGTTTTTCCCAGCCCTACTTCATCGGCCAATAATGCCCGTGGCGCAATACGTTTTGCCATTTGCGAGGCAATATATAACTGGTGTGGCAAACATTGCACCCGCGCCCCCAGCAGCCCGAATACCGGTGACTGGCGTAAGCGGTGATAGTACTGGTGGGTTTTCAACCGCAATTGAAAGTGACGGTTTTTATCTATCTGCCCGGCAAATAAACGATCGGTGGCCTGACTGAACTGCACATAACTGTCCAGATCCATTTCGTGAACACTAACCGGCTCACCAGCGGCGGTTTCCCCCTGATAAATCACACAACCATTTAGCAGGTGTTTTTCACTGATGGTAAAAACAGTTCCCTGGCGGGTTTTAATGATGTCACCGACTGGATAGTCAACCCGGCTGAGCGGCGCGTTATTGGCAGCATAACTGCGTTGCTCATCGGCGGCAGGAAAGGCAATTTCAATTCGACGCAGACTGACCTCGGTGATAACGCCTAACCCCAGCTCGGCTTCGCTGTTACTGACCCAACGCTGACCTACTGCAAAACTTAACTCTGACAAACTGCTACCTGATAATTAATGAATCAATGGGATTGCTGCTGGCGACCAGCGAGCAAAAGATGGCGATATGGTAAATTGTCGGGCTGTATTTTCATATAGCCAAAAAAATGACCAGCCACTATTTTGTCTTGCATGCCCCCTCAAACATTGAGTATGAAATAAAAAAATCCCGCTTTATTGGGGTTGCCATGCCTTGTGACAGTGAAGCCTCAGCACTAAAGCAATTACGGCAATTGGCAGCGCAGCATCCGACTGCAAATCATCTGGCTTTTGCCTGGCGGATCCGCGATCAACAAGGCATTATCACTGAACGTTTTTTTGATGCCGGTGAACCGTCAGGAACAGCTGGCCGCCCTATCTTGGCGCCGTTGCAGGGCGAAGCACTGATTAATACACTGGTTGCCGTGGTTCGTTATTTTGGCGGTATAAAATTAGGTACCGGCGGTTTGACCAGGGCCTATGGCAATGCCGCTAAACAGGCCATCGACGCCGCCGGAAAAATGTCCTGGGTGGAGATGGTGCAATATCAACTGACAATTGATTACAGCCAATTACAACTGTTGGAATACCAGTTAAAGCAGATACATGGCCATATTGTTGATCAGCAATTCACCGATCTGGTCACCTTGGTGGTGGAACTGCCGGTGAGTGAACTTGCCGATCTTCAGCAACAATTCGGCTAGTCAATGGCTATTTTGTCATCCGCCTATAACGGCAAAAAACTGCTTAACAAACCAATCAGTCCACCAAACACCCCGCCCCACACTACCAGCCAGCCCATATGATGGCGGATTAAGTCTTGGATCATCTGCTTAACCATTTGCGGGGTCAGCTCTTCCAGCCGGCTGCGGACAATGCGGTGGATCTGCCGATATAAATCATCACTCAACGGCCCGCTATGCAGCTGGTTCTGCAAGTGCTGCTGAAAGCTGTCGCTGTGCGCAATATCGTTTAATGATTGCTGCATTTTGTCGATAAACGGCTGTTGCAGCGGTTGTAATGCTTTGGCACCGCCGAACATGGCAAGCATGCTGCCAAAAGAAGATTCCATAATGGTTATCACCAGATTATCAAACACTGGCTGCAAATCGGTGTGTTGGATAATGCCGGAAAAATCCAGTGGTTGTTGTCGTTTTTCATCCAGCAGTTCGTCAACAAACTGGTCCAGACTCTGCTGATTAAAGAACTGCTCCATTACCAGTTTTTCAATCGCTGTACGAAATTCATTAAACCGCGCCGCAATCACCCCGGAACCATAGAGTCCGGGGATTTTTTCAAACAGCATATAAATCGCCAGCCAGTTCGTCAGTGCGCCAGAAAAGGCAAATATACCCATCGCCAGTACTGACTCGCGCCAGGGTGAATCCATCCATAAGCCAATGCCAATCACTGCCAGCGCACAGAGATTGGTGAGCAGACTTTTATTCATAGGCGATTTATTCAGTCCTGCGTCCAGCGTGTCAGCGCGTCAATGATCTGTTGTGCCTGATCGCGGCTTGAAATATTGAACTTTGAGCGTTGGCTATATTCGCCATTGCGTTTCTGGTAGCGGCGGATGGTGTATTTATCCGGGCCGAACTCACCGGTTTTACGATCCAGATCCTGATAACGATACATGACGGTTGCCCAAGCCCCTTTGGTGAGGACCACTTTATCCAACTCTTTAACGGTCATCACATCACCTTCGTTGTAGGTTACCGTTAATTCATCAACTGTTTCTGACATGGTTTATTTATCCCCTTGTTTATATTAATTAAAAAATTTCGTGAGCACGTTATATAAGTGCACAGTATCCTGGCTGCCAGCCAATTCACGAATGGAATGCATGGCAAAGGTCGGCACACCGATATCAATGGTTTTGATGCCGATCAGGCTGGCCGTTATCGGGCCAATTGTGCTGCCGCAGGCCATATCCGATCTGACAACAAAGTCCTGTACCGGCACTTTTGCCTGTTCACAAAGCTGCCGGAAGCGCGCACTGGTTTCACTATTAGTTGCATAACGCTGGTTGGCATTGGTTTTAATCACTGGCCCCTTGTTGAGCAGCGGCCCATGTTGTGCATCATGACGATCAGCATAGTTGGGATGTATGCCATGGGCGTTGTCCACCGAAATAAGCTGTGAGTGTTGCAACAGTCGCTGATAGCTTTCGTTATCTCCTGCCAGACGTTGCAGGACGGATGGCAGAAAGGTGCTTTGTGCGCCACTAGCAGACACGCTGCCTACTTCTTCATGATCGGTGCAAACCAGCAAGGAGGCGGTGTCAGCAGATCCAGCCAGTAATGCCTGCAAACCGATGTAACAGCTCAGCAAATTATCCAGCCGCGCCGCCGCAATAAAGTCCTCATTAATTCCCACCAAGGCCGCCGGCTGACTGTCATAAAAGTAAATGTCATAGTCCAGCACCTTGCCAATGATCGTCTGGCCATGCTCACGGTGAAACTGTTGCTGCAGCAGCCCACGGAAATCAGGGGCGCCGCCCTCTTCTGCCTGCAATAACACAGGCGGTAAATGCTGCTGGGGATTAATACTCCGATTCTGGTTGGCTTCTCGATCCAGATGAATCGCCAGACTGGGAATAATCGCAATCGGCTGTTGAAAGTTGATTAACTGATGCTGCAGTTGATCATCCGCATCGCTATAACTGATGCGGCCTGCCATCGATAAATCACGATCAAACCACGGATTAAGCAAGGCGCCACCATACACCTCAACACCCAGTTGCCAAAAGCTGTGACGTAACATTTCCGGTTGCGGCTTTACTTTCAGGCAAGGGCTATCGGTATGCGCTCCCACCATGTTAAAGCCGGTTTCTGCAATGTCTGCGGCTGGCAAATTAAACGCGATGAGTGATGAATCGTTGCGCGTTACCAGATAACGACCAGAGCCAGGGTTCCCCAGCTATCCTTCTCATCCAGTGACTGATAACCGGCCGCTATTAAAGCCAATTTCATGTTGTCT
>CANRLD010000164.1 GCA_947631375.1 uncultured Methylophaga sp.
ACCGTTTCTGCAGCACCTTGTGGTGGTGAAGCGTAGTGCAGTACTGGCTCTGCGACACCGAAAAACAGCAGAGCGATGCCATAGCCAGCCGAAAATAACATGGCAAACCAGGCGGGAAAGCTATATTGTGGCTCGGCATGATCCGGTCCTAATTTGGTTTTTCCCCAGCTGGAAAGCGCAACCAGCACAATAAATACCAGAAAAAAAGCCACGGCCAGCATATAAAACCAGCCAAAGGTTTTGGTCAGGTAGCTGAGTACAGCAGCAAAGGTTTCACCAGCGAGTTGCGGGTTGCTGATCGTGCCAATGACTAACAGCAAGGTAATGATGACTGCGGGAATAAACACGGGAACCAGAATGGTTGCCGGAATGATTTTGGAAAGCTTGGCGCGCAATGAATAAACTCCCTTTTTCGATTTCACAAAATCGGGTTAATCATGCTGTGTCACCATCCTCTTATGGCGGATAACGTAAAGGCCGCAAGCTGTGGCGGACGGTGTGCGATGAGGAAATGACCACCAGCCTGGCATATTGCCTGGCTGCCGATGAAGGATAAAAATATGCCGCGCCCGCGATAAGCACGGGCACGGCAATAATGATTTAACCTTTAGGTCCGAGCAAAAACCAGAACAAAAGACCAATCAGTGGGAAAAACAGCAAAATCAAAATCCACAATACTTTGGCCATGGTACCGGCACTGCTTTTCGCCACTTTGAGGATGGCCCAAATGATAATAATTAGCCAGATAAGACCTAATAAACCACCAACTTCAACACCCATTGTTCACTCCTTTGCTAGTTAAGATAATTATCTGTTGCTTGTTAGCATAACGACAAACGGGTGTTGAAACCAATATTTTTTTATGGGGTGACAGATTCAATTGTTTCGTCAACCGTTGCTTTCAAGCCACCACCCAGCGCCTTATAAAGCGTTAACTGATTACGCAGGCGTGCGAGTTGTGTATCGATTTGAGCTAACTGGGCATTGATATGGCTGCGCTGTGCATCCAGAACTTCCAAATAGCTGTCAACGCCGGCGTCATAGCGAAGCTCTGCCAGTTCTAGGCTGCGTTCTGTTGCATGAGTGAGATCTTCCTGCGCGGCCAGCTGTGCATCCAGCGTTTCTCTTGCCTGCATTTCATCAAATACTTCTTTGAATGCTGTTTGAATGGTTTGCTGATAGCGAGCGATATTAATATCTTTCTGTAGCTCTGCAACATCCAGATTGGCATCATTAATCCCCCAGTCCAGCAGCGGCAATGAAAACTGTGGTGCGATCTGCCAAGTACGATTGCTGCTATGCGTGAGATCCGACGGTGTTGTAGCGCCCAAACCTAATGATGTTGTCAGACTTATCCGTGGGAAGAAGGCTGCTCTGGCGGCACCGATATTGGCGTTGGCTGCCTTGATCTGATGTTCGGCCTGCATGACATCAGGGCGGGCTAACAACACGTCGGAAGTCAGATTCGCCGGCAGATCTTTCAGGATCACGGCATCGGCATCTTCCCACCATTGTGTCGTCCACTGCTTGCGATCTAATGTCTGGCCTACCAATAATTCCAGTGCGGTAAAGTTTTGATTTGCCTGTTGCTGATAGCGTGACTCAGCAATGCGTGCTTCATGCAAGGCGGTTTCGGCTTGCCTTAGTGCCAGCTCTGATGCAATACCAGATTCAAAGCGTTTATTGATCAACTCGTAGCTTTCTTCACGTGCCTGACGGGTTGAGCTGGAAAATTCCAACTGTGCAGTGGCCGCTTGCCAGCTAAACCAGGCATCTGCGACTTCGGAAACCAGCGTCAGCTGAACGCTTTTGCGGCCTGCATCACTGGCCAGGAACTGTTCCAGTGCTGCTTGTTGTAAGCTGTCAATGCGACCAAAAAAGTCGATTTCCCAGGCAGAAACAGCCACTCCCAGGCTGTATTCCTCGTAAATTCCACTGCCGCCAGCGCCAAACCCGAGTCCTTCCGGCACACGTTGACGCGCCGCTGCGGCATTGGCGTCTACCGCCGGCAGCCGCTCGGCACGCTGAATTTTATACTGTGCACGTAACTGCTCAACCTGCAGGATCGTGGCACGTAAATTCCGGTTGTTTTCCAGTGACAAGGCAATGAGTTGTTGTAACTGTTTATCCCGATAAAATTCCTGCCAGCCAATATCTGCTGCTAAAGGCGCTGCGACGATTTCATCACTGCTTTCCAGCAGCACGGGGTTGGCCGGACGCTGGTAATCAGGAATCATCGAGCAGGCGCTGAGGATGGCAGACAACGTCATTGCCGAAATCAATTTCATTTTGGCATTCATGCCGATTCTCCTTGTGTGTCCTGCTGGTTGCTGACAGGTTTTTTGCTGCTCAGTTTACCGGCCAAGGTAAAGACCATGACAAAAAAGAGGGGAACAAAGAATATTGCCAGGCCGGTGGCTGTGACCATGCCACCAAAAACGCCGGTACCGATAGCATTTTGACTGGCAGAGCCGGCACCTGTACTAATCATCAGCGGGGTAACCCCTAGCATGAAGGCCAGAGCCGTCATGATGATTGGCCGCAGCCTTATGCGCACGGCTTCCAGAGTTGCGTCCACCAGAGACAGGCCGCTTTCATACAAGTCTTTGGCAAACTCAACGATCAAAATAGCATTTCGAGCTGCCAGACCGATGATGGTTAGCAGACCGACCTGAAAGTACACGTCGTTGGACAAGCCCCGGCCGAGGGCAAACAGCACGGCACCCAGTACACCTAGTGGTACGACCAGAATGACAGAGATGGGCACTGTCCAGCTTTCATATAATGCGGCCAGACATAAAAACACCACCAGGATGGAAATGGCATAGAGCATGGGCGCCTGGCTGCCGGATTGTTTTTCCTGGAAGGAAATACCTGTCCATTCGTAACCGATGCCTTCCGGTAGTTGGCTAACCAATTCTTCCATGGCCAGCATCGCGTCACCGGTACTGACACCCGGAGCACCTTCACCTTGAATATTACGCGATGAAACACCGTTATATCGTTCAAGACGTGGTGAGCCATCAATCCAGCGGCCACTGGTCACGGCGGAAAGCGGTACCATTCCGCCGGCCTCATTACGCACATACCAGTTACCGACGTCTTCCGGCATCATGCGGAAGGGGGCATCCCCTTGTATGTACACGCGCTTGACACGTTGATTGTCAATAAAGTCATTCACATATCTGGGCGCCCAGACACTGGTGAAGGTACGATTGATTTCGGCCAGTGAAACACCGAAAGCAGAAGCTTTTTCGTGATCAATATCAATCTTGAATTGCGGTGTATCTTCTTGACCGTTCGGGCGCACCCCAACCAGGCGGCTATCTTCGGCAGCCATACCTAACAGTTGATTACGTGCGTCCATTAGCGCGTCATGTCCCAAACCACCAATATCTTTTAAGTGCATGCTGAAGCCATTGGCGGTCCCCAGTTCGATGATCGGTGGCGGTGCAAAGGCAAAAATCATTGCATCTTTTATCTGACTGAAAGCACCCATTGCTCGGCCAGTAATTTCCTGCACACGCTGATCCTCTCGGGTACGTTCACCCCAGTCTTTCATGTTGACGAAAGCGATACCATTATTTTGGCCGCGGCCAGCAAAGCTGAAGCCAATAACCGAAAACACGGAGCCTACGTTTTCAGCTTCCTCATTCAGATAGAAATCTTCGATCTGGTTCATTATCTCAATGGATCGCTCCTTGGAGGCATTCGCCGGTAGCGTCATTTGGGTAAAGATAATGCCTTGGTCTTCTTCTGGCAGGAAAGCGCCCGGTAATTTGGTAAAGAAATAGGCGAGGCCGCCGACGAGTAGCAAGTACAGCAGAACGTAGCGTCCGGTTTTGGTAAGAATATGCCGGACACTGCTTTGATAGCCGTTACTCATACGGTCAAAACTGCGATTAAACCAACCGAAGAAGCCACGCTTATGGTAATGCTCGGGATCAATTGGTTTTAATATGGTGGCACAAAGCGCAGGTGTTAATGTTAATGCGACTAACAATGACAAGCCCATCGCTGAGACGATGGTAAGAGCGAATTGCCGGTAAATAACA
>CANRLD010000165.1 GCA_947631375.1 uncultured Methylophaga sp.
ATCACATTGGTCATGCCGACAGAGATATCGCCAAAGCATTACGCATACTGGACGATAAACTGAATCTGTTGGCGCAAAGTGTCCAGCAGTTACATACGCCAATCGATCTGGAAGCCGCGGTCGACGTTAATCTCAGCGCCGGTGGGCTGGCATTAATAAGTGATAGTTATTTTGAGCCTCGCGCCACTCTGGAAGTCAACATACAATTATTACCAAGCGGTTTGCCTGTTCACGCCATCACCAAAGTGATTTCTTGTCAGCCAGAAAATGACGCTGCACCAGGCGACAGTTTTTATCTGCGAATGACGTTTATTCATATGAATGAAATGGATCACGACATTTTAGTAAAACACATTCTGAATCGTCAGGCAGAAGCGTTGCGTAATAACAAACAGTTATAATCACCATCTGCTCAACGCAATACCATTACCATCCGCGTCATCACCCGTCTTGTCATACCGGCAAGCAAAGTCAGAAAAAGAGTGCTGATTATGTCGCCAACACTACCCGTCTTGTACAGCTTTCGACGTTGCCCTTACGCCATGCGTGCCCGACTGGCCATTGCCCTTGCTGATTGTCGGGTAGCATTACGCGAAGTCGTTTTAAAAGACAAACCCGCCGCATTATTGCAGGTTTCCCCCAAAGCCACCGTGCCGGTATTGGTACAAGCTGATGGCAATGTTATTGAAGAAAGTCTTGATATTATGCTGTGGACTACAAAAAACCACGCTGTCTGGCAGGCACTGGATCAGCAGCAACGACAGCAAGCGTTTACCCTGATACAAGAGAATGATGTCAGCTTTAAACAGGCACTGGATCGTTATAAATATGCCGACCGCTACCCCGAACATAGCGAACAATACTATCGGCAACAGGGCGAAATATTTTTAAGCAAACTGGAACAACGACTGGCAAACCAGCAGGGGTTGCTGGCTGACTCCCTGACACTGGCCGACTTTGCCATATTGCCGTTTGTCCGCCAGTTCGCCCTGGTTGACTGGCAATGGTTTAGCAGCGCGAATTATCCACAACTGCAGCGCTGGTTGAATAACTTTCTGCAATCTGATCTATTCGCCCGGATCATGATCAAATATCCGCCGTGGCAACAAGGAGATGACATTACCTTGTTTCCGCCATTGTCTTAATTCGGTCCTTCACAAGGTTAAATAACGACTGGCGTCTTCAGCATCATCAAGCGTTGGCACAATTCCCAGGCAAGGCGCAGCAATGCGTTGCTTCAATGCAGCAATAACGGCAGACGCCTGCTCGTCCCGCAAGAAGTCATTGGCAACCCATCCTTTCAAGCTGAGTCCCGACGCGGTAATCGCCTTAGCAGTCAGCAAGGCATGATTGATACAACCGAGCTTTATCGCCACCACCAGCACCACCGGCAATTGTAGTCTTACGGCCAAATCCGCAATGGTATCGTGCTCGTTCAGCGGCACTAACCAGCCACCAGCCCCTTCGACCACCACCGCATCAGCCTGTGATTGCAGAGCAGAAAAGCGGCTTTCAATCAGTTCTAATGAAATATTTTCACCGTTTTGCTCAGCCGCCAGATGTGGCGCAATCGCTGGGGCAAAGGCATACGGATTGATACAGGAATAAGGCAGTTGACAGTCTGCTTGTTGGCTCAACAGCAACGCATCGTTATTTTTCAATACCTTGCCATGCCACTCACAGCCACTTGCGACCGGCTTCATTGCCGCTACTGTGAGTCCTTTTTGCTGTAACAGCTTGATAAGCGCAACACTAATCCGAGTTTTACCCACCTCGGTATCAGTACCTGTGACAAACACGTGATTGGACACTAACGATTACGCCTCAATTGTTTCAAACTAATCGGTATATCGCCATTCCCGGCCGTCTGTTGCGATATTTCACCGGCCCAGGCATGACCATAAATCACTTCATAAGTGGCTGGCAGTTGACCATTCACCCTGAACTGTTCACTAGCAGCCTTGACCCTGTGCAAGATATGTTTACCCGTCAGGCCACGTCGGCGACCATTATTGACATTGCGCGCTCCAAGTTGTTGCAGATCCCGCATCATGGCAATCACATCCGGATACAACAAGCAGTGTCTGTCACTGTCCAGCACCGGATCCGTCAGCCCGGCAGCAAACATGGCTTCAGCCACATCGTGCATATCGAGAAACACATTAATATGCGGATAATCATCAACCGCCGCCCAACTATGGCGCAACTCCTGCAAAGTGTCCGGCCCCAAGGTACTGAACATCAGCAAACCACCTGGGCGCAAAACACGCTGAATTTCCTGAAATGCTGCTGTCAGTTCACACCATTGCAACGCCAGATTGGCATAAACCAGATCCACACTGTTATCGGCCAATGGCAGCTGTTCAGCATCCCCGGCAATAAACCAGGGTGTTTTTCGCCCCGGCAGCCAGCGTCGCAAGCCTTGATCGGCACGATAACGCTGGCGACCGCGCAGCAGCATGCTATAGGCAATATCTACGGCAACCTGGCGTGCATCGGGATATCGCTGCTGTAACAGGCTGATATTACGACCTGTGCCACTGCCCAAATCCAGAATCCGCTCCGGCTTGATCTTGACCAGATCCAGACGATCCAGCATTTCATCAGCCGTCTGTCGCTGCAAAATGGCCACATCATCATAACTGTCAGCAGCCGCGGCAAAGGCGCGCGCGACACGACTTTTTTGCGGGCGTACGACATTACTCATCGAGAAACTCACGAATACTGTTGGCACATAACTGCGGGTGGGAGATAAACGGTGCATGGCCTGCGCCAGCAATACGTTCAATCGATATCATGGCATTTAATGTTGGCAGAACAGTCGCCAAGCCTATTGGAACCAACTGATCACGCCCACCAAGAATATATTTTACCGGTACGTTTAATTGCACTAACGCTGTCCGCAAGTCCAGCGTCGCCAGTAATGCCAGACCGGCTTTCAAGGCCTCAGGCTGTGCCACATTATCCGCCGTTTGTTCTGCCAGTAACTTTATCGTGTCACGGCTACCTTCTGCACCGCGAGCCTGCAACATAACAAAGCGTTTTAAGGTTTCATGCTGATCATGATCCAGTTGCTCGGCAAACTTGCTAAATACGGTGGCATCCATCGCTGTCGGCCAGTCTTGTGTACTGACAAACTTGGGGTTGGCCGCCAGTAAAATTAATTTTCTGACGCGCTCCGGGTAACGTGCCGCAAAGGCAAGACTCAACTGCCCGCCCAATGACCAGCCCAGCCAGTGCGCTGTTGCCGGCAGTTTTTCTGCAAATACCGTCAACAGCTTGTCGAGCGTTAGCGCATCGGCTTGCCATGGCGAATAACCATGTCCCGGCAAATCAACCAGATGCAAGGTAAAGTGCGCTGATAAATAGTCGACAAGCGGCCGCCATACACCGCTGTGCATGCTCCAACCGTGAAGCAATACCAGATCCGGCCCCTGCCCGAGTTGTTTAATGTACATAGCAGATCTCCAGCGCCTGCAGCAGCTGATCAACCTGCTCCGACGAATGGGATGCAGAAAAGGTAAGCCGCAATCTGGCCGTATTTCTCGGCACCGTTGGGGGACGAATCACACCCGTTAAAATGCCGTGCTGCTCCAGAGCCTGACCCAGTTGCAGTGCTTTTTTGTCATCACCAATCAATAATGGCTGGATAGCCGTTTGCGATGCCATGACTGGCAAACCTAATTGCTGCGCTCCGCAACGGAACTGCTGAATCAACTGTTGTAATTTTTCCCGGCGCCAGCTTTCATTCTCTACCAGCGTTAAACTTGCCAGAGTAGCGGCGGCAATCGCCGGTGGCTGGGCTGTCGTATAAATAAAACTGCGAGCCTGCTGGAGCAGGCTTTCAATGACGGCCTCATCGGCAGCAACAAAGGCGCCTGCGGTGCCGAATGCCTTGCCAAACGTTCCCATCACTACTGGCAGTCGCTGGATAAGTCCAAAATGCTCTGTAGTACCTCGCCCCTTCTCGCCCAGCACACCGAGCCCATGAGCATCATCAATAAACACGGCGGCGTTATGCTGCTCGGCCAACTGCATTATTT
>CANRLD010000166.1 GCA_947631375.1 uncultured Methylophaga sp.
AATAACAAGTCTATCGTTTGTAAATAGACAATTGCGTTAAACTTGAGAGCCCGACATCTTAGATGTCGGGCTTTTTTTATCTTCAGTTTATGGATGCCTCATTCGATAATGGTCTGCTGTTGTAATCAGGCCATTTTTCCTGATCAGTATTCAGGAAAATCCTGAACGGCAAGGCGCTAATTACTGACGCTGTTTGCTCCTCATAGACGTACGATCCTCTTATCACGCTGAAAGCGTGGCTGGTAACAGGTTAGGATTGTTTTGTGGGCTGAACACGGGGCTGATATACGGTTATGTGCGGTAATCGGATCTATTAATAAAGCGCTAAAAGCCAGATAAACATTTAAGGCAGACAGCGCTTCTGCTGCATCATGAAATCAACCAGACTGTTTTGCCATGCGAACGGCCAGAATAAATCACGATAATTGTTGAATCGTCAACAGGATAGAGGAATATGCACATACATGTTTTGGGATCAGGTGCAGGAGGCGGTTTCCCGCAATGGAACTGCAACTGTAACAATTGTAAAGGCGTACGCGAGGGAACGATAAAAGCGATACCTCGGACGCAATCTTCAATTGCTGTCAGTGCTGATGGGATTGACTGGATTCTGTTTAATGCTTCTCCCGATATCAAAAAGCAAATGGATGATTTTCCGGCGTTACAACCGGCTCGCCAGGTGCGGGATACAGCGATTAAAGCCATTCTGATTACCGATGCTCAAATTGATCATGTCACGGGCCTGCTGACTTTACGTGAGCACAATCAGCCGTGGGATATTTATTGCACCGAAGCCGTTCACGGTGATCTGACGACCGGTTTTCCGGTGTTTAACATTCTTGGACACTTCCGCGGTATTAACTGGCATGAAATTAAAACGGACTTGGTGCCGTTTACCATTCCGGCAGCGCCAGGACTTATATTTACTGCTGTACCGTTAAAAAGTGAAGCGCCGCCGTACTCTCCACATCGTCACAACACCGTGCCGGGTGATAACGTCGGTATTCGGGTTGAAGATACGCGCACCGGCAAAAACTTTTTCTACGCGCCGGGGCTGGGTGTGGTTGAAGAGCATGTACTGGAGTATATGCGTAATGCAGACCTGGTATTGGTTGATGGCACCGTCTGGACGGATGATGAAATGTCTAAAGAGGGCATCAGCGATAAGCGGGCGCAGGAAATGGGCCATATCAATCAGTCAGAAGAGGGTGGTTCCATCAGCTTTTTAAATACGATGGAACGTCCACGCAAGATTTTGATTCATATTAATAACACCAACCCGATCCTCAATGAAGAATCGGCAGAACGTCAGGTGCTCAACAATGCAGGAATTGAGCTGGCCTATGACGGAATGAGTATTGAGCTGTAACAGCGGAAAGGGCATAGCATGACAGACAGCACACCTTGGTCAAAAACAGAGTTCGAACAAAAGCTGCGTGATAAAGAGCAGTACTACCACATCAATCATCCGTTTCATAAATTGATGCATGCGGGAAAACTGAATCAGAAACAGGTTCAGGGTTGGGTGGCGAACCGCTTTTATTATCAAACGGCTATTCCCATTAAAGATGCAGCAATCATGGCGAACTGTGAAGATGCTGACGTGCGCAGACAGTGGGTACAACGAATTCTGGATCATGATGGTTTTGACGGTCAGGAAGGCGGGATTGAAGCCTGGCTGCAATTGGGTGAAGCTGTTGGTCTTAGCCGTGAAGAGCTGACTTCGTATCAGCATGTCTTGCCCGGCGTACGCTTTGCAATTGATGCTTACGTCAACTTTGCCCGCCGTGCCTCCTGGCAGGAAGCAGCCGGTTCGTCATTAACCGAGTTATTTGCGCCGAAGATCCATAAGGCACGTCTGGATAATTGGCCTGAACTGTATCCGTGGATTGATGAACGAGGCTATCGGTATTTTCGTAAGCGGTTGAGCGAAGCACGGCGTGATGTCGAGCATGGCCTGCAAATTACACTGGATTATTGCGATACCCGAGAAAAACAGCAGCGTGCACTGGATCTGCTGCAATTCAAGCTGGATATTTTATGGACCATGCTGGATGCAATGTGGATGGCCTATATTGAAGATCGCCCGCCTTATTGTATGGATGTTGAAAAATGACAAAGCGCATATTTAACGCAGACAGCGTGCCGGTATTGGCATTAGGCTACCGCTTTCAATGGGAGCCGGTGCAGGACTGTTATGTCTTGTTGTATCCAGAGGGCATGGTCAAACTGAATCCTGCTGCTGGCGAAATACTAAAACGGGTCAGTGAGAGAAAACAAACGGTCGGCGAATTGATTGCTGAACTTAAAATTGCCTTCAATGGCGCGGACCTAGACGATGACGTCTATCAGTTTTTGGAGGAAGCACATGGCAACGACTGGATCAGAGCAGAGTAAAGCGGCTGGCAGTACGGGGGGCGCTATGGGGATGAATGTTCGCGATGCTATACGACAACCATTATGGTTGCTGGCTGAGCTGACCTATGCCTGTCCATTGCAATGTCCTTATTGCTCAAACCCGATGGATTTTGCCAGTATTAAAAGTGAATTATCTACCGAAGAGTGGATTGAGGTTTTTAAACAGGCTCGGGCAATGGGGGCGACACAGCTGGGTTTGTCTGGCGGCGAACCATTGACGCGGCCGGATATTCTCGAATTGATTCGTGCGGCGCGTGACTTGGGCTTCTATACCAACCTGATTACTTCAGGCATTGGTCTTAATGCAGCCAAAGCGCAGGAATTCAAGGAGGCTGGGCTTGACCATATTCAGGTCAGTTTTCAGGCAAGTTCGGAAGATTTGAATAACCTAATCGCCGGAACGGATGCGTTTCAACATAAAATTGAGATGGCGAAAGCGGTGAAAGCTGCTGGTTATCCAATGGTACTGTGCTTTGTGACCCACCGGCAGAATATTGACAAAATTGATGAAATTCTTGATTTGGCCATTAATCTGGATGCGGATTATGTCGAGTTGGCCACCACCCAGTATTACGGCTGGGCCATGCATAACCGTGATCAATTATTACCAATGAAAGAGCAACTGGTACGGGCTGAGCGGATTGCTCATGAATATCAGGAAGCACAAAAAGGCAAGATGCGGATTTATTATGTGGTGCCTGATTATTACGAAGATCGACCAAAAGCCTGTATGAATGGCTGGGGAAATGTCTTCCTCACGGTCACACCGGATGGTACCGCCTTGCCGTGCCACGCTGCTCGGGAGCTGCCCGGCATGGCACTGCCGAATGTACGGGAAATGAGTATCAATGATATCTGGAACGGTTCGAATGACTTTAACCGTTTCCGTGGTTTCGACTGGATGCAGGAACCTTGTCGCAGCTGTGACGAGAAAGAAAAAGATTTTGGCGGTTGTCGTTGTCAAGCGTATATGTTGACCGGTGACCCCGCGGCAACCGACCCGGTTTGTAGCAAATCTCCTCAACGCCATTTGGTGGATGAGGCGATTGAACGTGGTCGTCTTGAGGCGGAGAAACCAGCTGAGATCGCCAAGCCATTGGTATTCAGAAACCCGAAAAACTCGAAAGAAATCTGTGGACTTTGAGTTAGCAATTAAAACCAACGGCCTGACCAAACAATATGGTCAGGCCGTTGTCGTTGATACACTGGATTTACAGGTTGAAGCTGGCCAATGCTATGGGTTGCTAGGCCCCAATGGTGCAGGGAAGAGCACAACGATTCACATGCTGACCACGATGACGTCGCCGTCGGCCGGTCAAGCGTGGATTGCTGGTCAAGCAGTAGGAGCGGATCCGGTGGCTATTCGCCGCATTGTTGGTTTGGTGTTTCAGGATTCGGCCTTGGATCGCACTATGACGGTAGACGAAAACCTGCAGTTTGCCGCAGCGCTTTACGGCATTCCGAAAAAACAGGCCAACCAGCGGATCGAAGAGTTGCTGGCCGTATTTTCGTTGGAAAGCCGGCGAAACGCCAAATTACTTACGCTATCTGGCGGTCAGCGGCGGGCGGTAGATATTGCTCGTGGCGTGTTGCATCGACCAAAAGTATTGTTTCTTGATGAGC
>CANRLD010000167.1 GCA_947631375.1 uncultured Methylophaga sp.
GGCCAGTTCGCGCTCTATCGCAGCCGGTATTTCACAGGCAATGGCACGGGAAGGAGCAGAATTAGCCTTTACCTATCAAAATGACAAGCTCAAGTCACGTGTAGAAAAAATTGCTGAGGAATGCGGTGCAAACCCGGCCTTGATTTTCCCCTGCGATGTCAGCAGCGACGAACAAATCAATGCGGTGTTCGGTGAACTGGCAAATCACTGGGATGGCTTGGACAGCATCGTTCATTCCGTGGCCTTCGCCCCCCGTGAACAGCTTCAGGGTAGCTTTGTCGACAGTGTTACCCGCGAAGGTTTTTCAATGGCTCACGATATCAGTGCCTATAGTTTTGCTGCATTGGCAAAAGCCGGTAAACAGCTGATGGCAGATCGCAATGGCTCCTTACTCACGCTGAGCTACCTGGGGGCTGAGCGTGCTATTGATAACTATAACGTTATGGGCGTCGCTAAAGCAGCACTGGAAGCAACAGTAAGGTACATGGCGTACTCGCTGGGGCCGGAAGGAATTCGGGTCAATGCAGTATCAGCTGGCCCCATTAAAACACTGGCAGCATCAGGGATTGGCGACTTCGGCAAGATGTTGGCATACGGTGAACGCAACGCCCCGCTACGCCGGAATGTCACGATTGAAGAAGTAGGAAATGTTGCAGCCTTTTTATGTTCGGATCTGGCGTCCGGCATAACAGGTGAAATCACCTATGTTGATGGCGGTTACAACATTGTCGGTATTGGCGATAAGTAAACCTCACTTATGGCCGGGACTCTATAAAAAAACAGGGCTTTATGCCCTGTTTTTTTGTTTCATACTCAGCAAATACTAAGGACAGTCCATGTCTCATTCTCATGCAGCCATCCTGTTAATCTCAATTATTATAAGTGCCATTGCTGGTCTGGCTTTCGGTTGGTTTTTCGGCGATCTGGCATTAAAAATCAGCTGGCTGGGCGAGTTATTCCTTAATTCCTTGAAAATGCTTATTATTCCGCTGATTGTTGCATCAGTTATCAGTGGTATCGGCGCACTGGGGGATATTCGTAAAATAGGCCATCTGGGTAGCGCAACATTACTCTATTACGCAGTTACAACCGCAGTCGCCGTGCTAACAGGTTTGCTGGTTGTAAACTGGATCAAGCCCGGCGCAGGCATTTCATTAGCTGATACGGCCGTTCCCGAGCACATTATTGCAAAGCAGGAAACCGGCATCGTCGACATTATCATGTCACTGGTGTCATCTAATTTATTTGCTTCAGCCGTTGAGATGCAGATCTTGCCCATCATCATATTTGCGATTGTCTTTGCCGTCGCCCTGACCACTATTGGCGAACGCTCAAAACCGGTTCTGGCTGTTTTTGAGGGTATCAACGAGGTGATGATGAAACTCGTGGTCTGGGTTATGTATTTTGCTCCCATTGGTATCTTTGCGTTAATTGCCGCCCGCCTCGGTCTGGCAGGTGGTGGCGAAGCGTTTTTTCAGGAAATAAAAGCGGTGGGATTGCATGTTGTCACCGTGCTGCTTGGCCTTACCATCCACTTTTGTTTTTTATTACTGTTACTGCAACTTATTTCTGGCAAAGCGCTAAGCTATTTATACGGCACCAGTCGCGCACTGTTTACCGGATTTGGTACTGCCAGCTCATCCGCCACGCTGCCAATTACGATGGAAAATGCCCGTGAAAACCAGGTAAGTGACAAAGCGGCGAAGTTCGTTATCCCACTTGGCAGCACGGTCAATATGGACGGTACCGCATTATATGAAGCCGCTGCTGTTCTTTTTATTGCACAAGCATATGGTGTTGAGCTAAGTATGATGCAACAGGGCATCGTATTTATCACTGCTACGTTTGCCGCCATCGGCGCAGCGGGCATCCCTGAAGCCGGTTTGGTTACCATGGTAATCGTCTTAAGTGCTGTTGGTTTGCCATTGGAAGGCATCGGATTATTGTTGGCTGTAGATTGGTTTCTCGACCGCTTTCGCACCGTGGTTAATATCTGGGGAGACAGCGTTGGTGCACAAATTATTGATACGTTGATCATAAAAAAGGCGCTATAAGCGCCTTTTTTATGATCCACAATAGCTCGTGTTACAACTCTTCGCTCGAGCTTATCCGTGAGTCATAAATCTTGATTTTAGCCGCATTACGTAAAGCGGATAAAAATGCGCCCGCTTCAGCGGTACTGTTCAAACGGTTCAGATTGGCCGCCAGACTAGCTCTCAGTTCCGAGCCAATATTGTCGCTATCTCCGTCTCTAACATCACTTACCGCAACCACCACATAGTTACCGGTTTCAGCAGTAAACCCGGCATATTGTGTTGCTTGTGTATTGGGTAAGGCAAAAGCCTGATTCAATATTTGTGCACTGACTTCCTGACTATCTCTGCCATAAAAAGCAGCTTCATACCAATTGCCAGAAAATACCTCAGCACCTGAACCACCTGCTTTCATTTCCTGTAATTTTGCCTCGCCCTGAATATAGGCCAGGTCGCTCGCACGTTGATAACGGATTTGCTCGCGAATTGCCGGAGAAACAGATTCAAAAGGCAACAAGGCTGGCGCGACATGTTCATGCTTACGTACAACCAGTATATGGGTATCTGAGAGCTCGATCACTTGGCTATTCAGCTCCTGATTTAACACATCATCTGAAAAAGCCGCTGTTACCACAGCACTGTTTTCAGCAATACCCTTACCACCTGATTGGGTGAACAGATCTGATGTTTTTACCTCTAGCCCCAAGGAGTCAGCCGCAACGTCAAGTGTTTCCGGATTTTCATAGGTAAGATTAGCCAGCTCCTCAGCCCTGTTATAAAACTGTCTTTCTGCTTGCTGCTGGCGATATTGCTGGGCAACTTTGTCTTTTATATCGGCAAATTCGACTGTCGCAGCCTGATCAATAGCAAAGACCGCTTCTTCAAAAGCAGGATCCATCACGCCACGCTGAATGATACCCAGATCGCCACCATTTGCCGCCGAGCCAACATCGGTCGAGTAGGTTTTCGCCAGCTCAGCAAATTCAACGCCTTCGTCAATCTTTAATTGAATCTCGGACAACAAGTCTTCGGCCTGGCTATTGTCTTCAATCAAGATATGGCTTGCTGAACGTTGTTCAGGGCCAACAAACTGCACTTTATTATCAACAAAGTATTGCTCCAACTGCTCTTCACTTACATCAATTTGTGCAGATACTGCATCTAAAGAAAGCTCAAGATAATCAATTGAAACTTGTTCTGGTGTGGTGAAGCTGGCCTGGTTGGCATCATAAAAGTCATGTATGTCACTTTCTTCTACTTCAATCTCACTGAGAAAATCTTCCAGCTTGATCACGCCATACGCAATTTCACGTTGCTGATTTTCCAATTTTAGCAATCTTTCGACTTCACGTTCTGAGATCACACTGCCGCTTTCGATATTTTGCAATAATTGTTGGCTTAACAAGTCATTACGCAAGGTCGCTTCATAAGAAGCCGGGCTGAAACCAGCACGCGCCAGCACCATTTGATATTGCTCTGAATTAAACCTTCCATCACGTTGGAAAGCAGGGGTTTGCTGAATAAAGCTGGCAACTTGCCGGTCACTAATACGTTGCCCCAGTCTGTCGGTTGTTGAGCGAATCAGTTGTTGATCTATAAGGTCATTAATAACCGCATGACGAATCACTGTGCTGTCAAACAGCTCGGGATCAAACTCATCTCCCATCATCTCTCGCATTTGTTCCCGATAGCGCTGAACAGCCTGCTGCATAGTTGTTTGAGTGATGTCTTCACCATTGACTGTCGCTACAATGGTGTCACCAGGCCCGGAAACATAAGAGTTCACCCCCCACAATGCAAACGGAATACTGATTAAACCTACAATAAACCATGCAAGCCAACCTTGGGCACGATCACGTATGAAATGTAACATAGCAGTAAACCTTCTTGTCGAGATGAGGTTAATTTAAGCAAAAAAAAAGGCGCATGCAATGCGCCCTTCTTTGATTTGGCGGAGCGGACGGGACTCGAACCCGCGACCTCCGGCGTGACAGGCCAGCATTC
>CANRLD010000168.1 GCA_947631375.1 uncultured Methylophaga sp.
CCAGATTTCCTGATAGGCTGACACGGCCATTCTCAATAATCCCACTGGTGTAGGCATCTTCAGCCCATTCCAGATAATCAGGATCAAGGATTGCGCGAGGAACATAACTCAGCCAGTTTGCCACTGCAACATCGAATAGCTGCAGGTTCATATCTATCAAGGTGTCATCAGCCTGTTGCTGCAGAGCCACCCTGCCTCGCAGCGTCAAATCATTGTTCCAGAGATTTACCCCAGTCAGATGCAACTGCCAGTCCTGTTCAAGTTTTTGCCAATCCACATCAGCTTCGGCCACATCTAGATGGATCGCCGCCGGTAACCAGCTAGGTGCGAATACGGTTAAGTTTCGACTATTTAAACTAAGCTGAGTCGTGTTCGGTTGCCAATCAACTTGCAGGCTCAGTCCGGTAACGCCTGGTATGTTATCAACCGGAAGACTGGCAAACTGATCAACGATCATCTTCGCCGATAACAGGTTACTCTCGGAGTCCAGCCGTAACTGTATATCGTGCAGATCACCTGCCGGCTGAAACTGAGTCAATAGTTCCGGTGCATTGTCACTGAGCAATGCCAGATTAGTAATATCACTTAGCCGTAAAAACTGACTATCAACCAGCCAGCCGTCCTGAACAGAAAACTGCAGCATCACATCCGATTGAGGCCATGGCTCACCAGCAACACTCAGCCGTGATTGTCGCGTCTCCAGCCGCCAAGCTGTCATATCGCCATGCCAGTCAAGCAGGCCTGACAGGCTGTCTATGCGTACTGGCTCAATATCGGGATTGTCCAGATTTAGCAAAGTGACGTCTGTCAGTTGAAATTCTCCCCGCCATTGTTTTTTCAGTAGCGAAGTGGCCTGTAAGCTGACATTGGCCCGGCCACGGGATAGCGATATTCCCTGTACCGCTTGTCCTTCAAGCAGCGCTGCCAGTTGCAGCTGCCTGCCATCCAGCTGCTCCAGTTGCCAGCTGCTGATGCCTGCTGAATGCAGATCAGCCTGGATAACAAAATTCAGTTGTTCTCCCAAATGATGCGGCAGCTGAATATCAACAACTAGCTCGGTCTGTTTATTCTGGGCGACAGCCAGGCGGTTTACTTGATACAGGCCACTGAGTTGTGGTTGTTTTTCATCGTCCAGCTGAATTTCTGCCGATAGCAGTTCGATTTCACGCCATCGTCTGAATTGTGCCAGCCAGTCAACCCCCTCATCATCGGAAGCCTGCTTGATAAGGTTGCCTTGCAAGCCTGTCAGCTCTATCACACCATCACGTGTGCGTTTAAGCCCAAGATGCAGACCAGACAAGCGGGCCGAGTCCACGACTAGCTGTCGCTGCTGCAAACTGGCGAGAAGATCCACGCCAATATACAACTCCTCCGCGGTAAACAACTCGCCAACATCAGGAGCCGCCTGCATCACCGTGATATCGGTTACCAGTAATTTGGGAAACAGGGCAAACCAGTATAATCCGGCCTCGCCAATCTGAATCGGGTAACCCGTTTTTTCACTGGCCCAGGCGGCAATGTCATCTTTACGATCAGCAATGGCATTGGACAACAAGTACGCTAAGCCTATACCTACCAGCATAATCACGGCGGCTAACACCGAAATATTAGTCATCTGTCTGCCCGCAATATGCAGACTGCGGCGCAACAACAATGCCATAGCTACATCAGTACCACGTTAAACTGCTCTCGACCATATTGCGATTCACACTGAAACAGTATGGGTTTACCAATAAACTCTTCCAGTTCCGCTACCTCAGTTGAATCTTCATCATTTAGCCGATCAATCACATCCTGAGACGCCAGCACCAGAAACTGTCTGGACTCATATTGACGAGACTCGCGCAGAATTTCACGAAATATTTCATAACAGACGGTCTCCACATTTTTTGTGTACCCCCGTCCACCACAACAAGGACAGGGTTCACATAAGATATGACCAAGGCTTTCCCGAGTCCGCTTGCGGGTCATCTCAACCAGCCCAAGTTCAGACACCGCACTGATATTGTGCTTGGCACGATCCAGCAACATGGCTTTTTCCAATGTGCGTAAGACCTGATCACGATGGCTGATCTCTTCCATATCAATAAAATCAATAATGATAATGCCGCCGAGATTACGCACTCTTAATTGTCTAGCAATAGCTTGTGCCGCTTCCAGATTCGTTTTGAAAATCGTTTCTTCGAGGTTTTTATGCCCCACAAAACCGCCAGTGTTGACATCTACTGTCGTCATCGCTTCAGTCTGATCAAATATGACATATCCGCCGGACTTTAATGGCACTTTCCGATCCAGTGCTTTCTGGATTTCGTCTTCGACTGCAAATAAATCAAATAAAGGCCGATCGCCTCGATAGTGTTCCAGCCGGGCAGCGCACTCAGGCATAAATCCCTCGGCGAACTGTTGTGCTTCCTTAAAGGTTTCAGCGGCATCAATCCGAATACGTTCTATTTCCGGAGAAAATAAATCACGTAGCGCCCGTAGCGCCAACGGCAGGTCCTCATACAAAGCTTCGCCACATTTGGTGGTGGTTAATCGCTGTCGCAGCTTGTCCCACAAACGGTGTAAAAAAGCCAAATCAGCGCGCAAATCCGTGTCACTGGCACCTTCAGCAGCGGTGCGAAGAATATAGCCTCCCGGCTGATCACCGATCAGCTCGGACAAACACACTTTCAGGCGTTCCCGTTCAGCCTCGCTTTCAATTTTCAGTGAAATGCCAATCCCTTCCGCTTCCGGCATATATACCAAGTAACGGGATGAAGCCGATAACTGCGTCGTCAGGCGGGCACCTTTACTACCGATAGGATCTTTAATGACCTGCACCAGCAGTTCATCGCCTTCCCGCAGCAGACTGGTGATCGGTGGCGTCACCCGCGGCGCTTCTTTTAAATCTCCGGTTTGCCCCTTGGGAATTGAAATATCAGAAGCATGCAGAAAAGCAGCACGCTGCAAGCCAATTTCGACAAACGCCGCCTGCATGCCAGGCAATACGCGGCAGACCTTTCCCTTATAAATATTGCCCACCAGTCCACGATACTCACTACGTTCAATGAATATTTCCTGTAAAACACCATTTTCCACGACCGCGGCACGTGTTTCGCTGGGGGTCACGTTAATCAGAATTTCACTGCTCATTGGCAATATTCACCTGTTGTAATAGCTGGCTGGTTTCAAAAAGCGGCAACCCCATTACACCGGAGTAACTGCCTTTGATACTTTTAATAAACATCGCAGCCAAGCCTTGCACTGCATAACCGCCCGCTTTGTCTCCCCCCTCGCCAGTAGCAAGATACCAAGCGATTTCAGCCTCGGTCAGTTGTTTAAAGTGTACTTCATTGGTTTGTAAAACGACCCAATGCTGCTGTTGCCAGACAATTGCCACGGCGCTCATTACCTGATGAGACGTTGCCGATAACTGCTGTAGATACTCTCTGGCTTGTTGTAAGTTTTCTGGTTTACCCAGTACCTGTCCTGTTTTCAGCACGACCGCCGTATCCGCAGCCAGCACCGGACGCCAGTCTGCCTTCAGCATATTCCAACCGGCTACCGCTTTCGCCAAGGCAATTCGCTTGACGTACTGTTCTGGGGATTCCTGCCTTGTCATGCACTCATCAATGTCAATATTGATGACCGAAAAGTCGACCCCAATCTGGGTCAGAAGTTCGCGACGACGTGGTGAGGTGGATGCCAAATAGACAGCGGGAAAATTCATGCGCGATGATAAGGGTGGTTTTGCAATACCGTCCACGCCCGGTATAACTGCTCAGCAACGATAATTCGCACCAAGGGATGTGGCAGGGTCAGACTGGATAACGACCACTGTTGGTCTGCGCGTTGCTGGCACTCCTCAGACAAACCATCAGGCCCGCCAACCAGCAGACTGACATCCCGTCCAGAGGCTTGCCAGTTTGTTAATTGTGCTGCCAGCTGCTCGGTTGACCAGCTTTTGCCGCCCACTTCCAGCGCCACCACATAGTCATTATCTCCCAGAGCAGTGATGATCCGCTTGCCCTCTTC
>CANRLD010000169.1 GCA_947631375.1 uncultured Methylophaga sp.
AATAATGCCTTGTTATCCCGAGCACGGGTCTATGTGCTTAAGTCGCTGGAAGCGGCGGATTTAAAACAGATTATTGATCGTGCCATGCAGGACGGCATTCGCGGTCTTGCCGGTCGAAATATTCAGCTTGACGATGTCTTGCGCCAACAACTGGCCCAGGCTGCAGACGGTGATGGCCGACGAGTATTAAACCTGCTGGAAATCGCCATTGATTTGGCTGATAGCAAACAGCAGACAGCAGTGGTGGAAGCGGATTTAGCAGAGGTGTTATCCGGCACGTTACGCCGCTTCGACAAAGGCGGGGAGGCGTTTTACGACCAGATATCAGCATTGCATAAATCGGTGCGAGGTTCGTCCCCTGACGGTGCATTGTATTGGTTATGCCGCATGCTGGATGGTGGTTGTGATCCGGTTTATCTGATGCGGCGCATTGTGCGTATGGCTGTTGAAGATATCGGTAATGCGGATCCACGAGGGCTACGAATTGCACTGGATGCGTGGGAGAGCTTCGACAAACTGGGGCGGCCTGAAGGCGAACTGGCGATTGCACAAGCCGTGGTGTATCTTGCTTGCGCCTCCAAAAGTAATGCCGTTTATACCGCTTTTAAGGCGGCAATGCAGGATGTTAAAAATTTTGGCTCAGCCGAAGTGCCGTTACATTTGCGTAATGCGCCAACCAAATTAATGAAAGAGCTGGACTACGGTAAAGCCTACCGTTATGCCCATGATGAGCCGGATGGGTATGCGGCAGGAGAAAATTACTTTCCGGAAACCATGCCGCAACGCCAGTATTATCAACCGGTTAATCGTGGTCTGGAAATTAAAATCGCCGAAAAACTTGCGCATTTGCGCGCGCTGGATAAACAGCGTCGCTGATCAGGGCGTATAAATATCGTAACGGGTATTTTTGCTTTCGATACTGGCATGCGGCTTTTGATCGGCAAGATATTCAGCACCCCTGGGTCGCTTGACCACCACTCGTTTTATCGCTGCTTGCCGGGCAATCGCCAGTAATTCATTATTATTGTTGTCTGTTCCGACCAGCTGCTGCAAAAACTGCATTTCCTTTTTGACCAGTGCCGACTTATCCCTTGCTGGATACATCGGATCCAGATACACGACCTCAGGTCTGTCAGCTTCGATAAGAGTTGCAAGGTAGGTAACAGCGTCGCCTTGGTGCAACCGAAGGCGCGAGATAATGTCGCTGGTATCGGCATGGTGTTTGGCACGTTGCATGGCATCTGCCACCAAGGCTGCGATGACCGGTTGCTGTTCAATCATCAGCACCTGACAACCCAGACTGGCAAAGACAAAAGCATCTTTGCCGAAACCGGCAGTAGCATCAATAATACGTGGTGTCAGGCCGTTTTTCAGACCAACCGCTTTTGCCAGGGGTTGACCGCGCCCGCCGCCGAACTGGCGGCGATGTGCATTTTTGCCGCCAGTAAAATCAACGAGGATCGGCCCGCCTATTGCCGGCACCTGTAACTCCAGATGCGTTGCAGTGAGCACCAGCTGCGGCGCTTCACTAAGCGAATTGACCAATGGAATTGCCAGTGCATCTGCCAGTTGTTCACCTTGCAACAGTAGTGATGGTTCGCTGACTCGCAGTGTGCAGGATGGGGCGTTGTCGGAGAGCATCAGCAAATCACGGTTACGGTGTAATAAAGTTACCGAAAGCGCGACTACCTTGTCCGGTTTCGACCGTTTGAATCAGCGTATCATCGGTTGTGTCAATAACGGAAACAGTGCCATCGCCCCAGTTAGCGACCAACAGATAACGACCGTCGGCACTGATATCAATGCCTTCAGGCGTGTTGCCTACATCGATCATTGCAATGACTGCATTGTTGTCCAGAGCAATTTTGGCAACCGTACTTTCGTCCTGATTGGTGACATACAAAAACTTGTCGTCAGGGCTGACTACTGCACAATAAGGCCATTCACCAACCGTAATGGTGTCAATCAATCTGCGCTGTCCGGTATCGATGACGCTGACGCTGTTATCTTGCACATTAACACTGTAGAGGCGCTTGCCATTTTTGTTTAAAGCGAGGCCAAAAGGGGCTTTACCCACTGGCACATCAGCAAGCACAGTATGGGTTGCCAGATCGATAATGGAGACGTTGTTATCATCCCTGTTAGCAACATAAAGCCGCTGCGCTGCATTGTCGACGACCATGCCTGCTGGCGATTTGCCAACAGTAATTTGCTGTAAAACTGCTCGTTTATCGGTATCGACAACGGAAATATAGTGGCGATACCAATCAGCAATATAAACACGGCTACCATCATTATTGGTCGCGATACCAACCGGGCCATCTCCTGCTGGTAAACGATAGCGTTCGGTCAGTGCTTTGCCGTCGATAACCGAAATATCCATGCTATCCGGATTACTGACAAAAATAAGCTTGCCATCACCACTGACCGCGACACCTGCCGGTGCATCGCCTGCATCAATCTGCTTGATAACCGTTAATGATGGGATGTCGATCACGCTGACAGTATTGGCAAGCTGGTTGGTGATATAGGCATAGTGTCTGGGTGTCGGCTGGCAAGCGCCGAGCAGGCTTACCAGCAGGATAAAAAAAGCGGCCCTGACAGGAACCGCTTTGTTGCACAACCAAAGTGTCGCGGCGTGCATTATTTTTCCAGCATTGCTTTTAGCCCTTGCAGACCTTCGGCATAAAATGCACTGACTTCCGCTTTTGCTTCACTGTCTGATTGGCCTTCAGGAACCGGCGGGTTATTCATGAAAGAACGGTAGAACTTGCCGTTCCATCTGACTTCGGTGCCATTATCAACTTCTTTTACATACATCCAGGATTTATAGGTGGAGACAGGCAGAGTGTAATAAGGTGTTTCGACACTATTGAACGTGATGGTTTTTGTCACACTCATGTCGGTGATGTTGTAAATCAGCGTAGTGCGTTCATCATCAATTTTATTGATTTGTTCGGTAATGGTGGGGTCGCCATCTCTGTTTAAGGTAATAATCCGTGTCTCAGCATCTTGCATCTCGACGCTTTTTACGGCGGGATGCCAGTCGGCGATGGTTTCAAAGTTTTTGACGGTTTCCCACACCGTTTCGATGGGGGCATCAATGACAATTTTTTCATCAACAACTTGCCGCGTCGGACCATGCGCGACTGCCAATATAGGAAGTGCAATCGTCGCTGCGGCAATAACTTGCAAAAGTTTTTTCATTCTCTATTTCTCCATTTATAAATGTAAGTTTTCGCGTAATAACGCTACGTTTGGAGCGCATTAAAGTGATTTGAGTTCCCTGACGAAAAGCCAAGGATGCTCATGCTATATGATCATAAACTGCATTTCCATGCAGATTTGACTAAACGATGCACATTAACCAAAATTGACGGTCTTTATCTTTTAGCTATTGCTTGGACCCAATGCCGCCATTCATAAAAATCAGGGATTTACACTTCAACCGCGGGGACAAAGTTATCTTTGCCGGGGTGGATATTGACATCCATCAAGGCAAGGTCACGGCCATCATGGGCCCCAGTGGTACCGGAAAAACAACGTTATTGAAGCTAATTGGCGGCCAGCTCAAGCCAAGCCGTGGAACGGTTGAAGTAGATGGCCAGAATGTACACAAGCTGTCGTCATCCAAACTTTATGAGATGCGCAAACGTATGGGAATGCTGTTTCAGAGCGGTGCCCTGCTGACAGATATTAATGTGTATGAAAACGTGGCATTTCCCATCCGCGAGCACACCAAATTACCGGAATCAATGATTCGCGATCTGGTGTTGATGAAACTGCATGCCGTTGGTTTACGCAATGCTCGCAATCTGATGCCAGCTGAGTTGTCAGGCGGTATGGCGCGGCGGGTTGCTTTAGCGCGTGCTGTGGCATTGGACCCGATGATGATCATGTACGATGAGCCGTTCACCGGGCAGGATCCCATATCGATGGGCACCTTGGTGAACCTGATTCGACGCATCAATGATGCCATGGGATTGACCAGTATTATTGTGTCGCATGATGTG
>CANRLD010000170.1 GCA_947631375.1 uncultured Methylophaga sp.
CTATGACCGGCATGGAGCAGAATACCTTCCAGTACTTGCTGATTAACCAGATTGTCCTCGGCAATCAGGATCTTCAACGCCTTGGCGTGAGACTGGTTGGCATAATGCTGTGCCAGGGTAACGATTTTCTCATCCTGAATAGTGTGATTGCTTTGTGCTGCGTGAATCGCATTGAATAAAGTTGGCTTGTCCTGCACGTCATGTACGATAGAGATGAAATGGTTACGCAGTCGCGGATTATTTTTACTGGTTTCTGCCGGGTTTAACAGAATCAACGCAGTGGATGCCAGCAAGGGTTCGCTATGGATCATCTCGGCAAACTGGATGGGATCGATGTCATGCATGCACTGCTGATCAATCATTACCGTCTGATAGGGCGTATGGTTTTCCGCAGCATGAACCAAAGCTGAAAAGGCTTTTGCGGTGCTGTCAATGTGCAAATAGCTGACAGACCAGCGGTCAATAATGGGTTTCAGGTGTTGATGCAATGTGGTGGTGCATAAAATCAGCATAGAACTCTCTGCTAAGGTTGATTCGTTTAAGGGATTAACGGTAAAAGGCAACTCAAACCAGAACAGCGTACCTTCACCGACTTCGCTGCTGACACCGATTTCACCGCCCATCAGCTCGACTAGTTCTTTGGCGATTGTTGTCCCCAGGCCGGTGCCTGTTTTGTTGGCGGTGTCCGGTGATATTTGCACAAAATCATCGAAAATCAATTGCAGGGCGTCGGCGGGGATACCAATACCGGTGTCACTGACTTCAAAGCGCAGCCATCGCTGTTGTGCACTGTCGCGTTGTGCTGGTTGGACGGAGAGCTTTACCGAGCCCTGTTGGGTGAACTTAATGCTGTTGCCGATCAGGTTAAACAGCACTTGACGTAAATGCTGTAAATCGCCATTTATAGAAAATGGCAGGGTCGGATCGATATAACAGCTAAGATGCAGCCCTTTACTGTTAGCCATCGGTTTTTGCATGGCAATAATGCTGTTAAGCAGCTGGTGTAAATCAAACGGTTTGTCATTTATCAGGATTTTTCCGGCTTCGATTTTGGCAATATCCAGAACATTTTCAATCAGGCTGAGTAGCGTATGTGCCGATGTTTTCATGATTTTCACAAAATCATGCTGCTGCTTGTCGAGAGGAGTTTCTGCCATCAGCTCAGCGACACCGATAACGCCGTTTAATGGTGTCCGCAGTTCATGCGACATATTGGCTAGAAAGCGACTTTTGGCTTCATTGGCTTGTTTGGATAGAGCAATGGCGACATGCAGTTTTTTAATCAGAAAAGCAGAATAGAGCGGAATGATCACTAGCAGGAACAGCAGACTGAAACCAAAGGGTTCATGCTGGGGATGTAGCCAATACTCGCCATTTAAAATGGCTATCGTAAACCCCACCAGACTGACTGCCAGAGAAATGTATAAATAATTAACGCCGTATCTGAAACCGTTACCGAGAATGACCCAAAGATATAATACAAACAGAAAAACGCTTTTCTCACCGGCGACCAGCATGACAATGGATAAGGCGGTGAGATCCAGAAAAATACCACAAACCCGACGCAGTGGAGAAGGCTGAGGATTGGCAATCAGCGCCACTGCCAACAATAGCGCCAGAGAATAATACGCCAGCGTAATCAGACTGGGTGGGCTAATCAGGTTGGCAAAGAACGATTTCTCACTAGCCCAGGGAAAGCAAAAATACAGTAGTAGCGCTATTCCTAATGTCAGGCGGATCTTGATAGCCTGCTCTGGTTCGGTGTCACCGGTTTGTGGCAGTTGAGCAAAAATCCGTGATAAGGACAGTTTGCTAGCTGTCGGCTTGGGGGTATTCATGACAGCTCAACACTAATCGGCATATTCAGCCTGAATTTTCTGAATGTCTTCAAGTCGATCAAAAAAAGCCTGAACACAGCGGGGATCCAGCTGTGTGCCAGCGCTTTGTTCAATATAGCGGCAGGCGTCTTCATTGGACCAGGCTTTTTTATACGGGCGCTCGGAGACTAACGCATCATAGACATCGGCAACGGAGACCACACGGGCGACCAGCGGAATCTGTTCGCCTTTCAGCTGATTTGGATAGCCCTTGCCGTCATAACGCTCATGGTGGTGCAGTGCAATGACAGCGCCAATATGCATATATTTGGACTGACTATCGGCAAGGATCTCGTGGCCGATAGTGGTGTGTGTTTTCATGATCTCCCATTCTTGCGGGTCTAGCTTGCCTGGTTTGAGCAAAATACTGTCGGGAATACCGATTTTGCCAATATCATGCATCGGCGCAGCATATTCGAGGTCGTCGCATTGCTGTTCATCAAATACGCCCAGCGCTTCGGCAATCAATCGAGAATATTTGGCCATGCGGATAACATGATTGCCGGTTCCTTCATCGCGATATTCTCCAGCTTTTGCCAGATGGATAATCGCTTCTTTTTCACGCAGGATAATTTGTTCGGTAGCAACCTCAACCTGTCTGGCCAGCCAGTTGGCGCGATCTTCTATAATCAGATGTTGCTCATGCATTTGCAGTAAATTACGGCAACTTGTCCGACATTCAATCTGATCAATCGGCCGGGTGAGAAAAGCCGTTGCCCCCGCTTCAAGTGCGTCATAACGTACTGTTTTTTCACTGACAACCGTGATCATCATGATCGGCACGCTTTGTAATCTCGGAATTTGACGAACACGACGAATAAACTCGATGCCGTTGATGTCTGGCATCCGGTAATCGGTGATGATTAAATCGGCATCTTGCTGCTTTAGCCAGTCCAACGCCGCAGCAGAATGACTCAGCGCGGTAACATGAATATTGTCGCCAATTTGCTGGATGATTTTTTCCAATATGGTTCTGCCAGTGGACTGATCATCAACAATCAGTACCTGTTTGGTCTTCTTAAGAATGCTCAATCTCCTTGCTGCTTCATAAGGTTTTAGATTGTCAGGACGACCTTTCTGGTTTGCCAAGACCTGTTCCCCATTGAGTTTGCTCCATCCGTATTTCTACCAGCGGTGTTGGTTACGGCGATCTGTTCCTTGAGTTTGTCTTTCGCGATACTGGCAGGTAATCTTATGCCAACCCAAGCATTATGCTGCTACAGCGTGATACTGTCTATCCCGAAACAGGCTGTGATAACCGGGCTTCCCAAATGAAAATCAAAGATTGAACGCTGGTGAACGTTATTCAAATCAGCCGCTGGCGATTGTTTATAGGTTTTTATCTGTGACTGCACCTTCAGAAGCTGAAGAAACGGTTTTAGCATATTTCGCTAACAGGCCGCGTGTATAGCGTGGGGGGATAGGTTTCCATGCTGTACGTCTTTTTTGAATTTCAGTGTCGCTCAGATGAAGGGTTATTTCAGCAGTTTCCGCATCAATAGTAATCTCATCACCATTTTCAATCAGTGCAATAGGGCCGCCTTCAAAGGCTTCAGGTGTAATGTGTCCGACCACAAACCCATGACTGCCGCCAGAAAAACGGCCATCTGTTATCAGGGCAACATCGTTACCAAGCCCTTTACCGATAACGGCTGAAGTAGGGCTTAGCATTTCCCGCATACCCGGACCGCCTTTAGGCCCCTCGTAACGAATGACGATAACATCGCCTTTCACCACGGTGCCATTCAAAATATCCTGTTGTGCCTCTTCTTCAGAGTGAAACACACGGGCTTTACCGGTGAAACGTAACCCTTCTTTTCCAGTGATTTTAGCAACAGCGCCTTCAGGCGCTAAATTGCCTTTGAGAATGACTAAGTGGCTGTCTTTTTTTATGGGGCGGTCAAATGGACGAATAATGTCTTGATCGGCAGGATAAGGCGCCACGTCAGCAAGGTTTTCAGCCAGTGTTTTGCCTGTTACGGTCAAGCAATCTCCATGCAACAGCCCCCGTGTGAGCAAGCTTTTCATTAAGGGTTGAATACCACCGATAGCAATCAGTTCTGACATCATATATTGTCCGCTGGG
>CANRLD010000171.1 GCA_947631375.1 uncultured Methylophaga sp.
GCAGGCACCCTCCATCTGAGAACGGATACGCTCCGGATTGACTTGTGGACCACAATCCACGGCAATATCAACTCTCGGAATGGTTAATTCACCGTCTTCAGACACTTCCACTTCAACAATCGCCGCGGTATAACTAACAAAGCTGTAGTGAGTTGCCAGCCCCAATCCGCGTCCGGCAGGTAGATTGCGTCCCCAGTCAGCTTTCTCGCAAACAGCTTCTACAACCCGGCGTAATCTTCCAGTGTCCAGCGGGTAGGCTTCCGGAGATTCACCATAATTCCATTCATCTTTGAGCTCAGTAGGATCAATTTTTCTCTCTGGACCAATTAATTCCAGCAAAAATTCTTTATGTTCGCGGCCTAATTCATTGGCTATTTCGGCGATAAACGATTGGATCGCAAAGGCACGCGGAATATTCGATACTGAGCGGAACCAGCCAATACGGGTATGTGCTTTGGCTTCAGGGTTTTCCAGCTGAATATTGTCGATCTCAAAAGGAATATTCATCACCCCCATGCCCAGCTCGATCGGCATCTGGTGCACAGACGAGGCATCAAATGTTGAAGAAATTGAAGGTGCTACCGTACGATGTAACCATGCTGTGGTTTTCCCTTCAGCATCGGTACCTGCTTCAAGATGCTCCACTGATACCGTATGAAAATACGAGTGGTGCAGATCATCTTCGCGAGTCCAGGTTACCTGAACAGCTCGTCCAGCCATTGCTTTAGTAAGCAAAGCGGCTTCCACCATAAAATCCGGTTTGGATTTACGCCCGAAACCACCGCCCAATAACGTTGCATGCACCGTCACATCATCCGGAGACATTTCCAACCATTTCGCAACAGTATCCCTGCCAGCTTGTGGCGCTTGGATAGGTGCCCATACATCACATTTACCATCTTTAATTCGGGCCGTAGCAACCGGTGGTTCCATCGGCGCCTGCGCCAGGTGCGGGATGTAATAATCTGCCTTAAAGGTTTTTTCAGCACTTTGTAATGCTTTGGATACATCACCACTGCTACGCAGTACTTTGCCACCGGAAGCGGAAGCCGCTTTGCGCATCTGCTCACGGTATTCATCTGAATTGTAACTGGCGTTTTCGCCATGATCCCATTCAATTTTAAGCTTTTCACGGCCTTGCATGGCCGCCCAGGTATTCTCGGCAATAACCGCAACTCCACCTAACGGGTTAAAGACCGCAGGCGGTGCACTACCTTCCAAAGTGACCACTTTAATCACGCCCGGGACTTGCATGGTCTCACTGTCGTCATAAGACTTCAGTTTGCCACCATACACTGGCGGACGAGCAATCACCGCATGGGCCATATCGTCCAGCTGCACATCAATACCGTAAATGGCTTTGCCGGTAACAATGTCATCACCATCAATTAGTTTGGTGGATTGCTTACCGATATAACGGAACTGATCCGACGTTTTTAATTGCAGCTTTTCACGTTCAGGTACATCAAGCGCCGCCGCGGCTTTGGCCAACTCACCGAAACCTAAAGTTTTGCCGGATGGGCGATGTTTTATCTGATGATTTTCTGCAAAAACCTCGTCGACACTGACACCCCAATGTGCCGCTGCCGCCGCTTCTAGCATCATTCTAGCCGCGGCACCGACATTGCGCATCGGCATAAAGAAATGCCTTACGCTTCGAGAACCATCGGTATCCTGGTTTCCATAACGCTTTTCATCTCCAGGAGCCTGAACAACCTTTACGCGCTCCCAATCTGCTTCCAGCTCATCCGCAACCACCATTGGTAAACTGGTACGAACACCTTGTCCCATCTCTGCACGGTGGCTGACAATAGTGACGGTGCCATCTTCGGCAATAGCAACAAAAACTAACGGATCATCAACCCAGCCATTCGGCATTGCATCACGACCATATTCAGCTACATCGTCATCTTCAGCAAAACTGGATAATGGCATACCCACCGCCAGAACAAAGCCTGTTAACGCAAAGCTCTTGAGCAGATTACGCCGGCTGATATTAGCTACTTCGACCCGCATCGTTTCGGTTTTCAAAGGCTTATTCATTACGCATCCCCCGTTCTTGAGGCCGCCAATTTAATGGCATCGCGTATCCGGTTATAGGTACCGCAACGACAGATATTGCCACTCATAGCATTATCAATGTCGGTATCACTGGGATCCGCATTGTTACGCAGCAAAATCGTTGCTGATACGAGTTGCCCAGACTGGCAGTAGCCGCATTGTGGTACACCCAGATCAACCCAGGCTTGCTGAAGAGCCCGGCCAACTTTGTCGTCGCTTATTGCTTCAATAGTCGTTATCTGCTTGTCTTTTGCTGCACCAATGGGGGTTGAGCATGAACGAATGGGCTGACCATCCAGCATGACGGTGCAAGCGCCACACAAAGCTTTGCCACAGCCAAATTTTGTACCGGTCAGACCGAGAACATCTCGCAAGGTCCAGAGGATCGGCATTTCCTCCGGTAAGTTGACGTCATGACTCGTGCCATTTATCGTTAATTTCATCAGGCTGTTCCTAATTTAAAGTTAAAACAGGGTGGGTTCTTGTGCTGTTTCAAACGAGAGAGGTGACTCGTTACAGAGTATCCTTTGGTTAAAAATGTTTACAAGCATTATTAATGGGCCTATTTTATGGGGCTACCTCTCAGCTATCAGCGCGCAGTGCTGAATGATCAGAGTTAGCCGATTACTTTGGTTGCTTTAATAACGGATTTCAATACCCCGGGAAATTTGTTCTCGATTTCTTCAAGTCGTAAGCTGTTCATGTGTTCAGTGCCTTCAATCAATGTTTCAACCAATCCAGAGGATCGGAGAATTTTAAAGTGATGTGACATGGTGGACTTGGAACGATTCAAAGTGAACTCACCGCAGGTCATTTTCTTCCTGGCATTGGCCAGAAGTGTCACGATTTCCAGCCTGGTGGGATCGGCAAGAGCGTACATAATGTCTGTCAGTTCTATTTGATCGATAGTGGGGTGTTTTAATTTGCGCATGTTTGCAATCTAGCATGGGTTTTAGTCATGTTCAATTGTTCGAATATCTTCGAACTGTCTATGATACGATTCACTTTTCCAAGATACACATTGCTGTATGTAACTAAGAGGATCGAATGAGATGGCAGACCTGTTTACCCCATATCAACTGAAAGACGTGACCTTAAAGAACCGCATTGCTATTCCACCGATGTGCCAGTACATGGCGCAAGAGGGCGTGGCCAATGACTGGCACCGAGTTCATTACACCAGTCTGGCGCGTGGTGGCAGCGGGCTTGTTATTGTTGAGGCTACTGGTGTTGCGCCAGAAGGTCGCATTACACCGAACTGCCTTGGCATCTGGAATGATACGCAAGCTAAAAAGTTGGCTGAAATCGCCGCGGCGATCAAGGCGGCCGGTTCGGTGCCGGGTATTCAGATCGCCCATGCCGGTCGTAAAGCGAGTGCGAATATCCCATGGGAAGGTGACGATCATATCTCGGTCGATGATAAACGTGGTTGGCAGCCAATTGCGCCATCAGCGATAGCGTTCGGCGGTGGTCTCCCTCGGGTGCCGACTGAAATGACGATCGATGATATTAAGCGTGTACAGAGTGATTTTGTGGCGGCGGCAAAGCGAGCACTTGACGCAGGGTTTGAATGGCTGGAGTTGCACTTTGCGCATGGCTATTTGGCCCAAAGTTTTACGTCGGCTCACTCGAATCTTCGCACAGATCAGTACGGCGGTAATGCTGAGAATCGAGCTCGTTTTACTTGCGAGACACTTGCAGCTGTCAGAGAGATTTGGCCTGAAAACCTGCCATTGACCGCCCGTTTTGGGGTGATTGAATACGATGGAAAAGATGAAGAAACCTTGAGCGAATCCATTGAGCTGGTAAGTAAATGGTGCCGGCTCGGCCTTGACATGTTGAGTGTTAGTGTTGGGTTTACCATTCCTGAAACGAATATTCCTTGGGGG
>CANRLD010000172.1 GCA_947631375.1 uncultured Methylophaga sp.
GGTCAAGCAATTCTTGAAGGGCTTGCCGGATGGCCCGGTGCCTTTTCATTATCCCGGCAACGATTTTAGTAACGATTTGTTGAACTCTGAGGAAACACAATGATCGAGCTGCTGCGCAGCCTCGGCCGCTGGGGATTAAATACCTTCCAGCGTCTTGGACGGGGCCATTTGTTTTTGCTGCAGATGCTGGCAGGCGTTCCTGGTCTGGTATTCCGCTTTTCGCTGGTGGTGCAGCAACTGTTTTATGTCGGTGTCTTATCGGTATTGATTATTCTGATCTCCGGGCTGTTTGTTGGCATGGTGCTGGGGCTGCAAGGCTATAATACGCTGGTTGATTTTGGTGCAGAAGAATCACTGGGGGTACTGGTTTCCCTGTCCCTGGTCAGGGAGCTCGGCCCCGTGGTCAGTGCCCTGTTATTTGCCGGGCGTGCCGGTTCACTGAACAATTATCCGGTATGGAAATGATGGCTGTTAATCCAATGCGCCGCATCATTGCGCCACGGTTTCTGGCAGGACTTATTTCAATGCCGTTACTGGCGGCCATTTTCAGTGCGGTAGGTGTTCTGGGAGGTTTCCTGGTAGGACATGGCTTACTGGGTGTTGATGATGGCGCCTTCTGGTCGCAGATGCAGGCAAAAACAGACTGGTATGACGATATTTTAAACGGTGTGATTAAAAGTATTGTGTTTGGTTTCGTCGTGACCTGGATCGCTTTATTTGAAGGGTATGATGCCACGCCAACCTCGGAAGGTGTCGGGCGTGCCACAACGCGGACGGTTGTTCATTCCGCTTTTGCAATTCTCGGCCTGGACTTTGTTCTGACTGCGTTGATGTTTGGAGATGTATAAATGAATTCAAAAAGAAGTACTGAAATTCTGGTCGGGCTGTTTGTTGCCGCGGGTCTGTTGGCGTTATTTGTCCTGGCGATGAAGGTGAGTAACCTGGCGGATTTTACCAATGAAAAAGGGTATGACGTCGTGGCAAATTTTCAGAATATTGGTGGTCTAAAGCCACGTTCGCCGGTGACAATGGCCGGTGTCCGGGTTGGCCGGGTGACATCAATTTCCCTAGATCCGAATACTTATGATGCTAAAGTGACTATCAACGTCTATCCGCAATACGACAATATTCCGATAGATACCTCAGCTAGTATTTATACTGCCGGATTACTGGGTGAACAGTACATCAGTCTAGCCCCAGGGGCGGATGACTTTTTTCTGCAGGATGGCGATACCATCGACTTGACTCAACCCGCTGTTGTACTGGAGCAAGTGATTGGTCAGTTCCTCTACAGCACAGCAGAAGGAGAATAAGATGCTAAAAATAAAGCAGTTTATGTTACAGATGCTAGCGACATTCTTCCTTGCAATGATGACGCTGAGCGCGTCAGCGCAAGAGATGCCGGAGCCTCAGGCGTTAGTCAAGGATGCGTCGGATACGATGTTGCAGGCACTTAAGGAGCATGAGTCCGAGCTGAAAAGCGATCCGCAGAAAATTTATTCGCTGGTACAGGAAATACTGATCCCGCATTTTGACTTTGAACGTATGGCACGGCTGGCATTAGGTATCAGCTGGCGAGACGCTTCGGCTGATCAGCAAGCCAGATTCGTTGAAGAGTTTCGTTTATTGCTGGTCAGAACGTATGCCACAGCGATGCTGGAATATACCAACGAAGAAATCCGTTTTTTACCGTTTCGTGATGATGTTGAAAAAGGGCGGGTAAATGTACCGATGGAAGTGGTACAACCGAATGGCCCATCTATTCCGATGGTGTTATCACTGTACAAAAATGATAGCGACCAATGGAAAGTTTACGATGTTAAGATTGAAGGCATTAGCCTGGTAACCAACTATCGTTCATCATTTAATCGGGATATTCGTACCGCTGGTATGGATGCGTTGATTGAAAATTTATCAAAACGTAATGACAGGGCCAGATAATGAACCTGACGATTGATGACGCTAGCAAACGCATACTTGTCGCCGGCGATCTAACCTTTGCGACCGCGGCCAGCGGGATTGGTCTGACAGAAGATGTATTTGCTGAATTGCCACAGCTGGATGTTGATCTGGCTGCAGTAACGCGTAGTGACAGTGCAGGGTTAGCATTACTTGTCGAGTGGATGCGCCAGGCTGGAAAAGTAAATAAGCCGATTCGTTTTTTCAATATGCCGACACAAATGCTGGCTCTGGCAGAAGCCAGTGGTATGGAAGAGCTTCTTCCACTGCAATAATTTTTTATAACAAAGTGGTGAAATATGAAAGCAGCAGATATCAAAACCATGATTGAAGCAGGCTTGCCTGATGCTGATGTTGAAGTGTTTGGTGACGATGGCCAACATTTTGATGCGCGCGTTTTTAGTCCGTCGTTCGCTGGAAAAAGCCTGATTCAACAGCATCGTATGGTCAAGGAGACATTGGGGGATAGCTTCAACAGTGGTGCTGTTCATGCCTTGTCACTGAAAACAGGTGTCTCACGCTAACCTCTTTCTTTTTCTACCAGAGCATTATATGGACAAACTAATAATCAGAGGCGGCGTCGCGCTTGATGGCGAAATCCGTATATCCGGTGCCAAAAATGCAGCATTGCCCATTCTGATGGGAGCCTTGCTGGCGGATTCACCGGTACTTATCGGCAATGTTCCACACCTGCATGACATCACGACAACTCTGGAGCTACTGGGGCGGATGGGCGTGACATTAACGGTTGATGAGCGTTCTGGTGTGCTTATCGACCCATCGACATTGACCATTACCGAAGCCGCTTATGACCTGGTCAAGACTATGCGAGCGTCGATTTTGGTGTTGGGACCCTTATTGGCAAAGTTTGGCAAGGCTGATGTGTCATTACCGGGGGGGTGTGCTATCGGTTCGCGTCCTGTGGATTTGCATTTGCGCGGTCTTGAGCAAATGGGCGCCGACATCAAAGTGGAAAATGGTTATATCAGAGCGAGTAGTGCCAAGGGATTAAAAGGCGCACATATTTTTATGGATCAGGTTACCGTGACCGGGACCGAGAATCTGATGATGGCAGCTACACTGGCATCAGGCGTTACCACGATTGAAAATGCGGCACGGGAACCGGAAGTGGTTGATCTGGCAAACTACCTCAATCAAATGGGCGCGAAAATTACCGGTGCCGGTTCAGCGACAATCCATATTGAAGGCGTGGAAAAGTTGAACGGCACGCATTACACCATTCTCCCTGATCGTATTGAAACCGGCACGTATTTGGTTGCTGCAGCGATGACCCGTGGCAGGGTCAAATTAAAAGATACTGATGCTAACCAGTTGGAAGCGGTATTGCTGAAACTGGAAGAAGCTGGCGCCAAACTGGAGGTGGGTGAAGACTGGATCAGCCTGGATATGGAAGGTAGGCGGCCAAAAGCTGTGAGTATCCGTACCGCGCCGTATCCTGCGTTTCCGACGGATATGCAGGCACAGTTTACGGCACTTAACAGTGTTGCTGAAGGCCAGGCGACCATTGTTGAAACCGTGTTTGAAAACCGCTTTATGCATGTACAGGAAATGCAGCGTATGGGGGCTAACCTGCAAATTGAGGGCAATACCGTTGTTTGTCAGGGGCAGGAAAAATTGACTGCAGCGCCAGTGATGGCCACAGATTTGCGAGCTTCCGCCTGTCTGGTTCTGGCGGCGCTGGTCGCGGATGGAGAGACACGGGTTGAGCGGATTTATCACATTGATCGCGGCTATGAATGTATTGAGGAAAAGTTGCAACAGCTAGGTGCCCGCATTCGCCGTATCCCGTCTGAGGCAAGGATTGCTTCGAATGGATGATGTGCTGACACTTGCCCTGTCTAAAGGACGGATCTTTCAGGAAACTCTACCTTTGTTAGAGGCTGCCGGCATTATTCCGCTGGAAGACCCAGAAAAAAGCCGCAAGCTGATTTTACCGACCAATTTACCTGATGTCAGGTTGA
>CANRLD010000173.1 GCA_947631375.1 uncultured Methylophaga sp.
AACACTTTTGGCTCCATTGCCAACGCCCGGGCAATACCGATACGTTGCTTCATACCACCGGAAATTTCTGCTGGCAGTTTGTCTTTGGCATGGGTCATCTGTACCAATTCCAGATTGTGTAGCGTCCAGTCACGGATCTGCTGACGGTTACGGGTTTTACCAAACACTGATTTCACTGCCAGCTCGACATTTTGATAGCATGTCAGCCAAGGAAACAAGGCATGATTCTGGAACACGATAGCCCGATCCGGCCCCGGCTCATTGACCTCCTTTCCCTGCAGAACAACGCCACCTTCAGTCGCCTGATACAGCCCGCCGACAATATTCAGCACCGTGGATTTACCACAACCGGAATGACCGATAATGCTGACAAACTCACCTTTGTTAATGTGTAAGCTCACATTGTCCAACGCCCGGAATGGTCCACTCGCTGTCGGGAAATCAATGCTCACATGATCAATATTTAAATAACTGTCCATCCTCTGCTCCTAGCGAATGATCGCGGTTTTATCGTATGAGAAAAATTTCTGCAGGCTGAGCATGATGCGGTCCAGCAACAAACCAATCAGACCAATTGCAAGTACCGCAACCATAATCCGGCTTAACGAGTTTGAACTGCCACTTTGAAACTCATCCCAGACAAATTTGCCCAGTCCCGGGTTTTGCGCCAGCACTTCAGCCGCTATCAAGACCATCCAGCCAATGCCCAGTGAAATACGCAAACCGGTAAAAATCATCGGAATCGACGACGGAATAACGATTTTCCATACCGTTGTCAGATAGTTCAGCTGTAACACCTTGCCAACATTAAGCAAATCACGATCAATGGAAGACACCCCCACCACCGTATTAATCAAGGTTGGCCACAACGAGCACAACATCACTGTGACCGCGGAGGTGATAAACGCTTTGGAAAACAACGGATCGACTGACACATACGCGGTACTCACCACCATGGTGACAATCGGCAACCATGCCAGTGGTGATACTGGTTTGAAAAGCTGAATCAACGGATTGATCGCATTGTAGAGATTCTGACCCAGGCCACTGACAATGCCGAGGAGAATCGCAAGCAGACTGGCCAGCAGAAAACCCGTAAACACCGTCAACAAGCTGGTGCAGACTTGATCAACAAACGTTGGCCGACCAATATACAGATGCAGCTTGATCTCGGCGTTCGGATCGGCTGCCAGCCTTTCCGCATTGCGTAGCTGCTGGCGTTGATAAAATGCTTCAGCCCGCTGACGCTCGGCCTGATGTTCCGCTGTTAATACCTTAACCTGCTGCCACACCTGCACCGGTCCCGGTAATTACCCCATGCTGGTGTTCACCTTGGCCGCCGCCAAATGCCAAAACAACAGAAAAACCAGCATCGTCAATAATGGTATGCCGATCATCTTAAGCAATTGCTGCAGTTATAGTCCGATGGGTTCGCCACTGGCAATTTTCGCCAGCGGTACCAGCCCGTTCATTCCGGTAAGTTCAAGAAAATAAATGAGTTTATCATTCATAAAAATTCATCTTCGTCCATATAATAAAAAGCAGCGGGTTAATCGATCTGCGCATCACCTTTCAGGCCAATGGCAAATTTTTCCAGATAGGCATTCGGTGCTGTACCGTCATATTCGATACCATCAATAAACGTATTCTGGGGTGGTTTAAAACCGCTTTCAGTAGCAAAGTCAGGAAAATCTGTGACGGCTAACTTTCCCTCTACAATCAATTCTCTGGCGGCAATTTCATAGATGTCCGGGCGATACACTTTTCTGGCAATATCGCTGAACCAGCTGTCCGGTTTGGCGTGTGGGAGCTGCCCCCAACGACGCATCTGTGTCAGAAACCAGATGGCGTCACTGTAGTAGGAATAGGTGGCGTGATGCCGGAAAAACAGGTTGAAATCCGCAGCCTCGCGGCTGTCACCTTTTTCATATTCAAAAGTGCCGGCCATACTGTTGGCAATCACCTGATAATCAGCACCGACGTAATAAGGTTGTGCAAGGATTTCCACGGCTTCTGAACGATTCAATCACCGGTTTCAAAGCTTGTGCGCTGACTAGTCGCCGGATTTTTCCCGCCTGTTGCAGCGCGGGATATGTGGTTTCATCTGCTGCCAGACGCTATTGGAAAGCGTGATGGCATTGCCGTTTAATCCCATACTGAAGGCAGTAATCATGTCAGCCTGCATCCCGACACCTGCAGCGCCAAACGGTTGCCCGGCGAGCATCTGTGCGTCATCAATAACGCTGTTCTGTAACACCTTCCAATTAGTTTGTGCTTACAGCGACACGTACACCCCCTCAGCCTCAAAAAATCCTTTTTCAAGTGCGACGGCCAAGGACGCCATATCAGTCAGCTTGATAAAACCAAGGCGTAAGGTTTCTTTTTCCAGCTCATCCGGCGCGGCTGTCACCACAGCAGAAAAATAGATAACAGCAAGCAAGCCCATCCTCGAACAGCAACAACGCAGCGGATTGAACTATACAGTGAGTAATGACATACACAGCTCCAGCAAAACAGATTGATAAGCGGCGACGCTGCCAGGGAGATGCGGAAACCTCGTTTCCGCAACGGCTTCAATCCTGCGCTGGACTGTTGTAAGGCGTAATAGCAGGGAGCATGCCAGACACATCCTTCCTGATTATTTTCAATGTTTTCAGTCAATTACTATTCACCGTCGTTCTGGAAACAATGATCTGCTGCCTTTATTTGGGGCTGCTTTTACTGAACGGCACTTTATTGGTGCAGCAACCAACGGCTTCCCGCTTAGCGACGCACCTACGTTTCCAGCAGATTGGCGGTGGTCAGAAGCTGTCGCGCCAGGATGACCAGTCGCAGATTCTGATTCATCGCGGTTGTGCGTAGCAGTCGATAGGCTTCATCCTCACTGCATTTGCGCTGCTGCATCAGCAAGCCTTTCGCCCGATCAATAATCTTGCGTTCAGTCAATTTGTTTTCCAGCAATTGCACTTTCTCCCGCATGGCCTGTTGCTGCAGGAAACGATTGTGCGCAGTGCTGAGTAACGGTACCAAGCGATGTAGTTGCAGGCCATCAACGACATAGGCACTGACACCCAGCTGAATTGCCTGCGTTTCGACCTGTGCATCGTAGCGCTCAGTAAAAATCACCACGGGCATCGGTTGCTGTCGCAGTAAAATATCAATCAGCGCCAGCATATCGCTGTCACAGTCAGCAACCACCAGAATGAACATTTCGCTCAGTTCGAACGGTTGCACCGCCAATTGGGGAAGCGAATTTGCGTGATTACTCACCGCAAACATCGTGTCCTTCAAATGACTGATAATAGCGTGTGTGCTGTCTGGGCAGTCACAGACCAGTGTGGTGTGAAAATGCTCTGTCATCGTATTGTTCGCGTCTCACATGTTTAGTCATCATTGCGACAAGGAACGGCAGGAAGCGATCACTTGCCAGCGTAAAACATAACCAGCTGTCGCCTGTAACAACGACTGGCTCCTAGTAAGTGAGCACAAGCCATGCCAACAACAAAAGCATCAAAATATCAATAACTTACAAAAAACTCTAGCCGGTTCATGCCTCAAAATGGTGTGAGCAGACAGCTAACACGCATCTTTTTGGTGCATGTCCGCTACAACGGTTGTCAGATAACAAGGTATTTAAGCAAAGAGAGCTGTTTGTCGTAGAGCTATCAGGAGTTAGCTAACAGCTGTTTTAATTCGGGGATGCAAGAGCCGCAGTTGGTTCCTGCTTTCAGGCAACGGCCAATCTCGTCAACCGAGTTGACCTGACCATTACGAATAGCCTCTTTAATCGTGGTTTCGCCCACAGAAAAACAGGCCACACACCAATTTGCCTTTGTCTTGCTGCTGTGTCCAGACGCTCTTCAGCAAACAGTTGTGAAAGCCAGCCACGTTCAGGCAAATAATGATCGGCCGCCAGAAACATCACGGTTTGCAGAC
>CANRLD010000174.1 GCA_947631375.1 uncultured Methylophaga sp.
CCCCACGGCATCAGCACTTCACAGCCGGCATCAGCCAGCCTCTGGCATAACACCAAATCATCCGTACAGTAGGGAAATACTTTAAAACCATCAGCAATAAGCACTTTGCTAGCTTCTAATAAAGCAAATGGATCCGGCTGCAAGTTAAAACTGTCGCCCAGCACTTCGAGTTTAATCCAGTCTGTTTCGAATAACTCACGCGCCATTCGAGCGGTTTTTATCGCTTCCGCTGCACTGTAGCAGCCCGCCGTATTAGGCAGTAATTGACAGCCCAGAGATTCGATCATGCTCCAAAACTGCTGTCCGCCCTTGTTCTGAACCGCACTTTGTCGCCGCAATGACACCGTGATAACTTGCGCGCCAGAGGCACTAATCGCATCACACATCACTTGTGGAGATGGGTACAGCGCTGTGCCAATAAACAGACGACTCTCAAGAGTTTTTTCGTAAACCCGCCAACTTGATGTCTGCATCTCAACCTCCGCTGATCGGTGATAACACGTCGATGCAATCCCCTGCCGTTAACTGAAATGTTGAGTGACTGGCTTTAGGCACAATGTTGTCGTTAACCACCACCACAAAGCGTCCCTGCTGCCAGCCGTGTTCAGCCAGCACTTGTTGCAAGGTTGCGTTGCCTGTTTCTACTGTCTGTTGATTCAGCGTAATGCTGATAGCTGTGGATTCAGCTGGCATAACGTCCTCCCGAAGCGGATGTACTCAGTAATTGATTCATTAATTCATTGACCATTACCGGCCCCAGTAAATACCCATGGCGATAAAAGCCATTAACTTGATAGCCCCACGGCTGCTGACGAATCGTCGGTAAATGGTCGGCTAATGCCGGTCGGCAGTGCGCCCGCATTTCCACAACGCGCGCCTCAGCAAATCCCCTATGAATACTGTGCAACGCCGATAATAATTCCATTGCACTGCGCACACTGACAGGGGATCGATCTGCCGACTCAATTACCGTCGCCCCAATCACATAGTGATGATCAGGCCGAGGAGCTAGATATAGCGGATGCCGCGGATGTAACAAACGCACACACTGTTGTAGGTCTACCTCCGGTGCGTAGACCCGTAACACTTCGCCGCGCACTCCGCGTAAATCCTCCATATCTGCCGTGCTGCCATTGCCCCGACAATCAATCACCGTGGTGAACTTGCCGACTGAGTGACCAAGCGTTTGCTGGCACAATTGCTCAAGCGTTGTTGCTGATAACCGCATTACTGGCTCAATAATCTGCCAATCCGCATACTGACTTAAAAATTCACCGACCCGCTGATAAAACTGTCGATTATCCAGACAGCCTTCTTCAGGAAAATACAATGCGGAACGGAATGTTTCCGCCAAAGCTGGCGATAACGTTGTCAGTTGCTGCCGATCAAGTTGCTGATAATCAGCAGGTTGTAGAATATATTCTGCCCGACGCTGATACCGCGCCAACTCAGCTTTATCACTATCATGAGCAACCACCAGCGTACCGGACTGTGGATAAAACACGGGCTGTGCAAACTCCGCCAGCCACTGACTCCACAGCTGCTGACTTTGCTTGCCCAAGCTGCGAATGGTTTTGTCAGCGCAAACCGCTTCGGTAAAAGGCGCGATCATTGACGCCGCGACATAACCGGCACTATCGGTACCGGCTATGTCGTCGGACGACAAAATGGTGACAGCGTGGCCGGCATGAATCAGCCGCCACGCCACTAAACGGCCTATTAGGCCACTGCCAATGATCAAGTAACGCTTCATCAGACTTCATGGTAGATTTTGCTACCCGCCTCTCTGAACTCGGCTGATTTCTCGGCAAACGCTTCTTGCACATCGTGTGAGATTTTCATCGAGCAGAATTTCGGCCCACACATCGAACAGAAGTGCGCCACTTTGGCACTGGGTTTGGGCAGCGTTTCATCATGGAAAGCCCGCGCGGTATCCGGATCCAGCCCCAGGTTAAACTGATCTTCCCAGCGGAACTCAAAGCGTGCTTTAGAAAGCGCATCATCACGCTCCTGAGCACCTGGATGACCTTTGGCCAAGTCAGCAGCATGCGCCGCAATTTTGTAGGTGATGATCCCTGTTTTCACATCATCTTTATTCGGTAAGCCGAGGTGTTCTTTTGGCGTCACATAACACAACATCGCAGTGCCAAACCAGCCAATCATCGCCGCGCCAATGCCGGAGGTAATATGGTCATAACCCGGCGCAATATCGGTGACCAATGGCCCTAAGGTGTAGAACGGCGCTTCATGGCAGACTTCCAGTTGCAGATCCATGTTTTCCTTGATCTTGTGCATCGGCACGTGGCCTGGGCCTTCGATCATCACCTGCACGTCATGCTTCCAAGCAATCTGGGTTAATTCGCCCAAAGTACGTAACTCGGCAAACTGGGCTTCATCATTAGCATCGGCTTGTGATCCTGGACGTAAACCATCCCCCAGCGAGAACGAAACATCGTAGGCTTTCATGATTTCGCAGATATCTTCAAAGTGCGTGTACAAAAAGCTTTCCTGATGATGCGCCAGACACCATGCCGCCATAATCGAACCACCACGCGACACAATGCCGGTGGTGCGGTTTACCGTCAGCGGGATATGCGCCAAACGGACACCAGCATGAATTGTAAAGTAGCTGACGCCCTGCTCAGCCTGTTCAATCAAGGTGTCGCGAAACACTTCCCAAGTCAGATCTTCGGCAATACCATTCACTTTTTCCAAGGCTTGATACAGCGGCACCGTACCGATTGGCACTGGCGAATTACGGATAATCCATTCCCGGGTCTGGTGAATATGCTTGCCGGTTGATAAATCCATTACCGTGTCGCCACCCCAACGGGTGCTCCAGACCATCTTTTCAACTTCTTCTTCAATCGATGATGTGGTCGCAGAGTTACCGATATTGGCGTTGATTTTCACCAGAAAGTTACGCCCGATAATCATCGGTTCGGCTTCAGGATGATTGATATTGGCTGGAATAATCGCCCGGCCTTCAGCGACTTCCTTACGAACAAATTCCGGGGTAATGTGGTTGGGTTTATCGGCTGGCAATTCGCCTTTGGCTTGCAATGCCGCACGGCCCATGCTTTCACGAATGGCGATATATTCCATTTCCGGCGTGATAATGCCTTGACGAGCATAATGCATCTGGCTGACATTTTTACCTGGCTTGGCTTTGCGTGGCAGACGACGATTGGTGAACAGTGGAATATCGAATTCCAGACCATCCTGATCACGGGTAAAGTTGGAACTGAATGCTGGTAATACTTCGGTATCGTCACGTTCTTCAATCCATTGCTGACGAATCGGGGGTAAGCCTTTTTCCAGATCAATGGTTTCAGTCGGATCAGTGTAAATACCCGAGGTGTCGTAAACCATCACCGGTGCATTTGGCTCACCCGGCAGGTTGGGATCACGGTTTGGAGTATCGGTTAGAGAAATTTGCCGAAATGGCACCCGGATATCATCACGACTGCCGGTAATGTAAATTTTTTCAGACCCGGGTAATGGCTTGGTGGTAATACCACTACGGTCTTTAATATCAATGACTTTTGGTTTGGCTGCTGACATCTGATTTCCCCTTTTTGAATAAAAAAGTCGGGGAAATGAAGGCGTTGCGCTTTCGCGAACAAGGTGATGGAGATACACGGCGGCTACAGTCAGACCATCAGACGTACCGGTATTCCGGCTTGTTTCCTACGGAGGTTCTAGCCTCTTCAGGTTCAACGGGTTTCATCTCAGCCTCTTCTGAAAACTCAGAGAGGCACCCCGACAAGTGCTGCCAATCTTAAGCCACTAAGTTGCTATTAAGCAAATCAGTGAATTCAAAAATTCAGAGCATGGGATAGAGAAAAAAGCCCGCACCGCCTAGAACAACCAGGATAAAAAAGAATTTTCCAAATGAG
>CANRLD010000175.1 GCA_947631375.1 uncultured Methylophaga sp.
TTCACCGTACGATCACCGCAACTTTTTAATGCGTTCAGCAGCACTGATGACATCGGTAAGACGAATACCAAACTTGTCATTGACTACGACCACTTCGCCATGGGCGATTAAGGTATCGTTTACCAACACATCCATCGGTTCACCGGCCAGGCGATCCAGTTCCACAACCGAGCCCTGGCTTAATTGCAGCAGGTTACGGATATTAATGCGGGTGCGGCCTATTTCCATGGAGATAGTGACCGGAATATCGAGCACCATGTCCAGGTTCACCTCAGAGTGAGGTCGGCCTTCATCATCCAGCTTTTCCAGTGGAGCACGATCTGCTGCTTGTGTGGTGGATGTTGCTTCAGTTTGTTCTTCCAGTGCAGCAGCCCAGTCATCCTGAACAGTGTCATCTATGCTTTGTTCTTCCAGTGCGGCTGCCCATTCATCAGCTAATGCCTGATCTGCTTGTTTCGTCTCTTCACTCATGATTTTTTAGCCTTTACCAACTGATAATTTGGTGTTGTATCTTTGGGATGTTCAATAATGGCGGAAATTTTCAACGCAGCTTTTTCGTTGTGTTCACCATAGGTAGCATGAAATAACGGCACGTTTTCTACCATGGTGGTAACTGTTTTAGGCATGTCGATCGGGATGATGTCGCCTGCTTTGAGTTTGCGAATATCTCCCAGTGTCAGTTTTGCCTGCGCCAGGTTGGCGGATAATGTGACTTCTGCCAGCATCAGCTCTTCGCGCATGGCTTTTGACCAGCGACCATCATCAGCCGAGCGATCACTTTGCAGCCCGGTATCGAGTAACTCGCGAATTGGCTCCAGCATGGAGTAGGGAAGAGTGATATGCATATCACCGCCGCCGCCGTCCAGTTCAATATGAAATGTTGAGATAACCACCACCTCACTGGGACTGACGATATTGGCAAATTGTGGATTGACTTCGTGATTGATGAAATCAAATTTTACCGGCATGACTGGGGACCAGGCTTCTGCCAAATCGGTAAAACAGAGGTTTAATACCATTCGAATGACACGCAGTTCAGTGGCAGTAAATTCACGCCCTTCAATCCGCGCCTGAAAACGCCCTTCGCCACCAAAATAGTTATCCAGAATGGTGAAAACCAGATTGGGTTCAAAGACGATTAAGCCGGTGCCACGTAAGGGATGCAGCTGGATAAGGTTCAGGCTGGTGGGGACAAATAGGGTGTGCAGGTATTCGGAAAACTTCATCACCTGAACACCACCGACAGAAATTTCAGCCGAGCGGCGCAGCATATTAAAAAGATTGATACGTAAATAGCGGGCGAAACGCTCGTTAATCATCTCCAGGGTGGGCATACGACCGCGGATAATGCGTTCTTCGTTACCAAAGTCGTAACGCCGGGGTTTGCCGCTCAGATCAGTTTCAGGCTTGCTGGGCTGGAGTTCTTCCCCCCCCAGACCATTTAACAGTGCATCGACTTCATCCTGTGACAGAATATCGTGAACGGCCATGACTACTGCATTACCAGACTGGTGAAATAAACGGCTTCAATGCCGCCCGCGGTTGGTTGCAGGCGCGTTAAAACATCGTTGATGGTTCTGAGTGAAGCCTGCTGAAGTGCTTGTGTTCCTTCGCTTGTGCTCAGATCGTCATAATTTTGACTGTAAAACAGCATTAGCAGATCATGAACAATGGCGGGTTCGTGCTGAGCAAAGGCATTGATGACGTTTTGCTGACGAGCCATGACTTTCATCTTGATTTGCAGATAGCGAACTTGCTCATTACTTTGTTCGGAAAAATTGACGATAAAGGGAGCCGACACGTCGTAGTATATCGGCGCTGCTTTGGACGACAGAGTAAGTTCATCTGCGGGGGCGGCACTATGGCCAGACCACCAGTAGCCCCCTGCACCAGCGATGATGAGCAGTAATACCAGCGCAATGATTTTCGTGATATTACTCATACCTTGTTTCAGTTCGATGTCTTTTTGTATTTCAGCCATATCAGCAGGTTTCCTAATTGTAAATTACACAAAGCAATTACCATGCCCGCTCATTGCCAGAGAAAGGTGGTGAAATAGACTGCTTCGAGATTACTGTTACTGATTTCTTCTTCAAAAATAGCGTTGATGCGTTCATAGGCCGCTTGTTGTAACTGACCGCGCCCCTCTAGGCTTGTCACAGTGTCCATGTCCTGTTCGGCAAAAAGAGATCGTAATGTATGCTGGATCATTGGCAGATTGCTTTCAGCATTACTTAAAATAACTGGATCTTTTGATTGCAAAGCGACTTTGATTTGCAGATAACGCGCTTTTTGTTCACTTTGTCGCAGAAAGTTAATGGTGAAAGGATCTTCGATTACGTAATACTGCGACTGAGCAGCTGAACCGCTTGTACCGCCTGCAAAGCTGGTAATACTGATAAAACTGAGCAAGGTGATGAGTAATGCGTTCAGCAGATTTTTCATGACTTGATATACTCCTGTGCGGAATTTGGCTTGTAATGGTAATCGCTGATTATGACAAGCTTGTCTGATGCATGAAAGGGGGCAATTTGGCTAATAACGATCTTCAACAACAAAGTGGCAAGGCAAGTAAAAGGGACTTTTGGCTGACATTGCCACAATATTGTCTGCCGCAGCATTTATTGTCCCGGCTGATGCATCGCATCTGTCGTTGTCGAGTGCGCTGGTTAAAAAACTTACTGATTTCGCGAGTCATTCGCCACTACAAGGTGGATATGAGTGAAGCCGTGCATTCTGATATGGCTGCGTTTGAGCACTTTAATGCCTTTTTTACCCGCCAGCTGAAAGTGGGAGCAAGACCAATTGCTGCGGGGACTATTGTATCGCCGGTCGATGGTTGCCTCAGTCAATTAGGCAATATTCAAAATGGCCGAATTGTGCAGGCGAAAGGGCATGATTATTCCATTCTGGAGTTGCTTGGCGGCGATGAGCAATTAGCGGCTGAATTTGATGGCGGGCAGTTTGCCACTATCTATTTGTCGCCACGGGACTATCATCGTATCCATATGCCTCTTTCCGGAAAACTGACGCTGATGCGCTATGTACCGGGTAAATTATTTTCAGTAAATCCGTTGACTGTGCGCGGCATCCCCAGACTTTTCGCCCGCAATGAACGGGTAATTACCCTTTTTACGACGGAGATCGGGCCGGTTGCGTTGATTCTGGTTGGTGCCATTTTTGTCGGGAGTATGGAAACGGTGTGGCATGAAGGAGAGATAACGCCACCCTATACTGCCGATATGCTGGATTGGCATTATGCTGATGCAGATATTCAGCTTGGCAAAGGTGACGAGATGGGGCGGTTTAATATGGGATCGACGGTGATCCTGCTGCTACCAGCTGGTGCTGCCGAATGGGCTGGGCGCTGGCAGGCGGAAACGCCGATTAAGTTGGGCCAGTCTTTGAGTTGAGTAGCAATATCTTAGAGATAAAAAAACCGGAGGTTGTAGTAACCTCCGGCTTTTTTGTCAGCGCAATATCTATCCTCAGATATTGTTACGCCAGGCATGACAAGGATCATCCTGTAACACACTGACTTCTTCGGGTCCCCAGGTACCTGCTTTATAAGTATGGACAAAGTCTTGTTGCTGCGCCCACTTTTCCAGTACAGGATCGACGGCTTTCCAAGCCAGATTCACTTCATCTGAGCGCAGGAAGAGTGAGCGATCTCCCTGGATTGCGTCCAGAATCAATGCTTCATAAGCGTCCAGCTTGTGTTTGTTTTCATCAGACTCGACGGTTTCCAGCGCGAGAGTATGCGCTGTCATTTCCAGGCCCGGTTGCTTTGCCTGTAATTCGATCCGCAGCGTGTTATCCGGCTGCAAACCCATCACAATCCAGTTAGCGTGGCTATCACCGATCTTGGTGTCTTTGA
>CANRLD010000176.1 GCA_947631375.1 uncultured Methylophaga sp.
TTTGATCCAGGTTGACGGCACTGAAAATGGTTTTGAAGCTGTCGCGATCACCATAATAGTCATGCCGCACGCTGACTTTCTGCTGATCATAGCCAGCGTCTTTGGCGTAGCCATTATCGGTGGTGCCATTAACGCTGACCCGGTAACCATGACGACCGACCGTATCACTGATCGTGCCTTTAAGCTTGTATAAATCATGTGGGCCGATGGAAAAATCAATTTCACGCTCAAGGTTTAATGAGGGCGCGCGGGTCAGAACATTCACTAATCCATGAACCGCGTTAGAACCATAAAGCGCACTACCTGGGCCGCGTACTACCTCAATACCACCAGCCTGTTCATAATTGACTTCAAACAGACCGTTTATATTGGCAAACCCGGCGGCACGTAACGGAATACCATCTTCCAGAAACAGAAATGACCCAGCCCCGGCACCACCAGTCAGCACTGGCGAACGAATCGCAGTCTGATGTTCCTGTCCGTTTCCGCGATGAATGTTGACACCACTGATTCGATTAACCATTTCAGCAGCGTGATCGGGACGGATCAGATCGATTTCCTCTTGTGAAATCTTGCCGGTATTCCCAGCCAGTTCAAGAATAGGCGTTCCCGACCGCGTTCCGGTGACAACCAGCTCATCAAGCGATAAATCCTGAGTTTCCTCAGCGGCTGCAGGCAAAACAATATTAAGGCCAGCCAAAGCCATCAATACCGGGAGTTTTCGTAAAGTCATCATGCTGATCGTCCTGATAGATATAATTGAAAGCTTAATTTTCCCATGTTGTGCGTTTATTCCCCATCAGGAAAATCCTTTAAAGCATATTGAAAAACGGCGTATTGCCCCCATCTATTGAGCCAGATCATTTTTTAGTTAAATAAACTCATGGAATATAAAGATTATTACAAAATCCTCGGCGTCAGCCGCAGTGCTACTGCAGAGGAAATAAAAAAAGCCTACCGTACGCTGGCGCGCAAATATCACCCCGATGTGAGTAAAGAAGCGAACGCCGAAGAAAAGTTCAAGGAAGTCGGCGAAGCGTATGAAGTGCTGCGAGACAAGGAAAAACGTGCCCAATACGATCAGTTCGGTGGACAATTTCGTCATGGGCAATCTTTTTCACCGCCGCCGGGCTGGGAAGAAAATATCGGTGGCTTTGGCAAAGGTAATTTCAGCAGTTTTTTTGAAAATATGTTTGGCGGCGGCATGGGTGGCGGCCAGCGTGATGCTTTCTTCGCTCGTGGCGAAGATGTGCACGCTAAAATCACCATCTCCCTTGAAGATGCGTTCAATGGCGCAACCAAATCCATTCGCCGTCCAAGTGGTGCCGCCCAGTCCGGCACCATCAGTGTCAAAATTCCTGCCGGTATCGAGCCCGGGAAAAAAATTCGCTTAACCGGCCAAGGCAAGGCTGGTATGAACGGGCAAGCCGGTGATTTATATCTGGAAATCCAGATTGCACCACACGCCTTGTACCGCCTTGAAGGCAAAGATATTTATCTGGATCTGCCGATCACGCCTTGGGAAGCCGCGTTAGGCGCAAAAATTACTACGCCAACTTTAGCCGGAAAAATTAGTCTGAATATCCCGGCAGGTGCTCGTAGTGGCCAAAAAATGCGGCTGAAAGGCCGTGGATTACCAGGAAAAACCGCTGGCGATCAGTTTGTGATACTGCAAATTATGACGCCGCCAGCAGACAGTGCTGATGCAAAAGCCTTTTATCAGCAAATGGCCGAAAAACTGCCGTTTAACCCACGTGAAGATTAATGACAAAGCTTTTTGAGGGAAAACAGGATGATGAATAAACTGAAAGCCTCGGTTGTCTGGTTGGCGGCCATTGTATTACTAACTCAGGTAGCCACCGCGGCGCTGCCTTTTCCCTGGCTCAAGGATGATGGCCAGATGCCGACACTGGCGCCGATGCTGGATCAATCTAAACCCGCCGTGGTGAATATCGCCACCCGTAGTGAAGTCCGAATTCAGGATAATCCGTTATTAAATGATCCTTTTTTCCGCCGATTTTTTAACTTACCCCAGCAACAGCAACCGCGCACCCGCCAGACCCAAAGCCTGGGAAGCGGCGTTATTGTTAATGCCAAAGAAGGTTTGGTACTGACCAATAATCACGTTATACAACGCGCTGACGAGATCACGGTTTCCCTGTTTGATGGTCGCAGCTTTCAGGCAGAAGTGGTTGGCAGCGATCCCGCCACCGATGTTGCAGTGATCCGCATTCCGGCGGAACGACTCAGCGCATTGCCACTGGCAGATTCTGACAGTTTGCGCGTCGGTGATTTTGTTGTCGCTATTGGCAATCCTTTTGGACTGGGACAAACGGTGACCTCCGGCATTGTCAGCGCTCTGGGTCGTAGCGGCTTAGGCATTGAAGGCTATGAAAACTTTATCCAGACCGATGCTTCCATTAACCCCGGCAACTCGGGCGGTGCGTTGGTTAATTTGCGTGGTGAACTGGTGGGCATCAATACCGCGATTTTCTCGCCGGGACAAAGTGCCGGCAATATCGGTATTGGCTTTGCCATCCCCAGTAATCTGGTAAAACAAATCACTGATCAGCTACTGGAACACGGTGAAGTTCGCCGCGCTTATCTCGGCGTGCAAATGCAGGATATTACGCCTGAACTGGCACAGGCTTTCGGGATTGAGGATAACCGTGGCGGCGCAGTGGTAACCAATGTTATCGCTGACTCCGCAGCCGAAAAGGCAGGGCTGAAAGTCGGTGATGTGGTGACTGCTGTAGACGGTATTTCATTATCAAATGCCGAAAACCTGCGAAATACCATTGGCTTGCTGATGGTGGGACAAACCATCAAGCTGGATATTATCCGCGATGGCAAAGCCCGAACACTGACCGCCAAAGTGACCGAAGCACAGCGGGCTGCCAGCACACAGAATGGCGATGTCCATCCCAAATTAAGGGGAGCGACGTTCGGCGATATTGAAGAAGACTCGCCTTACTATGGCAACATTCAAGGCGTGATGCTGTATTCCGTCGTGCGTGGCAGCCCGGCCTGGGAAGCAGGTTTACGCAGCCATGACATTATTACCTCAGTCAACCGTCAAGCCGTTGCTGACTTGCAGCAGTTCAGGCAACTGGTCAACAACCAGCCCGAATTACTATTAAATGTGGTCAGGGAAAATCGGGCAATGTTTTTGTTATTACGCTAGTTAAATTACCGAGCGACGAGTCAGGTTAATAACCCGCTTTAACAGGAAAACGACTAAAAACGCCAACATACCGACAACAAGACCGATAAAAGCATTAGCCAACTGTGGCAGCAGCAACGCTGCAATAGCATTGCTGCTGGAAAAACCGGCAACCCATTGCTGCAAAAAGCTCAAACCATGCACCAATATGCCGCCGCCAACCAGAAACATGGCCAGCATACCGACCATCGACAACAAGCGCATAAACCTGGGGGCAAGCCACAAGATGGCTTGTCCTGCCTTTCTTTTCAGCCGGTCAAGGACGGTTTCTCCAGAAGCAGCAAGCAATGCCAGCCCGGCATCATCAAACTTCACAATAGCGGCAACCAGCCCATAAACCCCAAAAGTCACCGCCACAGCAATTAAGCTAATGACTGCAAATTGCGTTAGGATCGGTGCGCCCTGAACCACGCCGAGCGAGATTACAATAATTTCAGCAGACAGAATAAAGTCAGTTCTTACCGCTCCTTTCACCCTGTTTTTTTCAAGTGCGCGGACATCCGTCTCAACGGCCATTGCTGGTACAGCTTCAGCATGAGCAGCGGCTTTATGCGGAAGATAGCTGTGCAACAGCTTCTCTACCCCTTCAAAACACAAAAACAATCCGCCAAGCATCATTA
>CANRLD010000177.1 GCA_947631375.1 uncultured Methylophaga sp.
GCCGAACTGGCCGACAGGGTTGCTGCGTTATCTCAACATGGTATTCCGGTTTGTAGCCATCTCGGATTGTTACCACAATCTGTGCATAAGCTGGGTGGTTATCTGGTACAGGGAAGAGAGCCGGCTGTTGCAGAAAAAATTCTGCAAGATGCGCTTACCCTGGAACAGGCTGGAGCGGATATGCTGTTGTTGGAATGTGTGCCAGCGGCATTAGCAAAGACAATCAGTGAACGGGTGACGGTTCCGGTTATCGGTATTGGCGCTGGCGCTGACTGTGATGGTCAGGTTCTGGTGTTATACGATATGCTAGGTATCACACCGGGTAAACGTCCACGATTCAGTCATGATTTTCTAGCAGACAGTGGCCAGATCCCTGCCGCAGTCAGGCGCTATGTCGAAGCAGTTAAGAGCGGCGCTTTTCCTGGCATTGAGCAGCAGTATTAATGCAGAGTGTGGAGTCAATTATGAGCCTTCGTGCTCAGATCAAGGCATGGCGTAAAACTGAACAAACTATCGCCATCGTGCCGACGATGGGAAATTTGCACGCTGGGCATCTTTCACTGATCAAAAAAGCACAAACGCTGGCTGATAAAGTGGTGGTCAGTATTTTTGTCAATCCACTGCAATTTGATGATCAGCAGGATCTGCACAAATATCCGCGAACGCTGGCGGCAGATAGTGAAAAACTGATGCAAGCTGGTTGTGACCTGTTATTTACCCCGGACACAGCGCTTATGTATCCACAGAGTATTGCGTTGCAGAGTGTTGTCCATGTGCCGGGGATGGATGACAAACTTTGCGGTGCGCAGCGTCCGGGCCATTTTGATGGTGTGGCAACAGTGGTCACCAAGTTATTCAATATGGTGCAGCCGGATCTTGCTGTTTTTGGTGAAAAGGATTATCAGCAATTATTACTGGTTCGAAAGCTGGTCAGCGATTTGAACTTGCCGGTGAAGATTGTTGGTGCGCCGACGATAAGAGAAGCAAGTGACCTAGCCATGAGCTCACGCAATCAGCATTTAACTGCAACTGAAAAACAACAGGCGGCGCAGCTGTATGCCAGTTTACAATGGCTTAAGCAGCAGCTGGAAGCAGGCGAATACGATGTTAATGCTCTACTGAAGCAAACCCGTTCACAATTAACCAGCAGTGGTTTTACCGTGGATTATGTTGCAATATGCCGGGCAGAAGATTTGCAGGCCGCTAATCCACCCGAGGATAAAAACTTACGGCTGCTGGCTGCTGGCCGGCTTGGCAGTGTGCGCTTAATTGACAATATTGGCTGCAGCCTTGCTTGAGCATTCTGAAAAAGCGATAATACACGGCTTGTTGACGGAATTTTGCCTGCCATGCATATGACACTGTTAAAAGCGAAACTACATCGTGCCTGCGTAACCCATTCAGAACTTGAATACGAGGGCTCGTGTGCGATCGATGGAAAATTACTCGAAGCAGCTGGTATTCATGAATATGAACAAATCCATATTTATAATGTTGCTAATGGAGAGCGTTTTGTAACCTATGCCATTCGTGCCGAGGAAGGTTCCAATATTATTTCAGTCAATGGTGCCGCAGCACATAAAGCTTCCCCCGGTGATCGCATTATTATCTGTGCCTATGCCTCACTGGATGCGGAAGAAGTAAAAAGTTTCAAACCGACGCTGGTTTATCTGAATGAAAATAACGAGATTACCCACATGCGTCATGCTATCCCTGTTCAGGCAGCGTAAATAACCTGTTATTGATCAATGGCTTGCCAGGTTGTCACCTGACCGTCATTAAACTGTTACTCCTTTGTCATACTTATTTCTTAAGCTTTAGCTGATGAAGCTTTTTAGAGAATTGGTATGCTCAATATTGAACAGGCTGTTCAGCAAAAATTTCCCAAATTCCAGCAGCAAAAACCCTGGGTCAGAATCCCGGCCTTAGGTTTTCTACGCAAGCTTACCCGTGAGCAGGAAGTCAATCATTTCCTGCAGCAGCATACACAGCTGGAAGGCTTTGATTTTATTGCGGAAGTACTCGACTACTTTAATTTCAGCTACAGCATTACGCATCGGCACCGCGACAATATTCCAGCTACCGGCAGAGTCGTGATTGTAGCGAATCATCCGTTAGGGGCGCTGGATGGGCTGTGTTTATTAAAGCTGGTCGGCGAAATCAGGCGTGATGTCAAAATTGTCGCCAACGATATGCTGTTAAATTTTGATGCACTGAGTTCATTATTTCTACCGGTGGATAATCTCTCCAAAACCACACGAAAAAGCAGTGTGGCGCGTATCGTTGAGTGTTTGAATAACGACGAGGCCGTTATTGTTTTTCCTGCTGGTGAGGTATCGCGTATCCGTCCAAACGGGGTACGGGATGGCAAATGGAACAGCGGTTTTTTGAATTTTGCGAAACACACCAACTCGCCGATCCTGCCGGTTTACATTGATGCCAGAAATTCATCGCTGTTTTACAGTGCATCTATTGTTTATAAACCGCTATCCAGCGTGATGCTTGCTCACGAGATGTTTAATAAACGCTCAAAAACCATCGCCATGCGGGTCGGCGCGCCAATCGCCTACCGGCAGATTGACCAGTTACCACTGGTAAAGGCTGAAAAAGCCAAGCTGCTGCGACGTCATCTTTACCGGTTGGCAAAAGATAAAAAACCACTGTTTGAAACAGAACAGACAATCGCCCATCCTCAAGAACGAAAAGCCATTAGAAAGGAGCTGCAACAGGCTGAATTGCTTGGTGAAACGGCTGATAATAAAAAGATCTACCTGTTTGATTATGCGGCGAATTCAGCGGTAATGCAGGAGATCGGCCGGCTGCGTGAAATGACTTTTCGGCAGGTCGGTGAGGGGACGGGAAAAAAGCGGGATCTGGATCAGTATGATCGCTACTACCGCCATTTGATTCTGTGGGATGAGCAGGAACTGGAAATTGCTGGCGCATATCGGATTGGTGAAGTTGCTAATATTATGGCTATGGGGAAGCAGCTTTATACCAGCGAGTTATTTGAATTCCAGCCAGCGATGCAAACGTACTTTGCCAGCGGCATTGAACTGGGGCGCAGCTTTGTCAGCCCGAAATACTGGGGCAAGCGTAGCCTAGATTATTTGTGGTATGGCATTGGTGCCTATCTTAAGCGTTATCCTGATGTTCGTTATCTGTTTGGGCCGGTGAGCTTGAGCAATATGTATCCTGATTTTGCCAAAGCGTTGATTATCGGCTTTTATCGCAAGCACTTTGCCGATCAACAGGCGCTGGCAATAGCGCGTGTGCCCTATCAAGTGGATGAGTCTTTGCAACACCGGGTATCAACGACATTGACAGAAGATGATGCCGCTGTCGATTTTATTGCGCTGCGGGAGAAATTGACCCATATGAATGTCGCCGTACCAACCCTGTATAAACAATATGCCGATGTGTGTGAACCGGGCGGGGTATGCTTTATTGACTTTAACATTGATGCCAGTTTCGGGCATTGTATTGATGGCCTGGTGATGGTGGATCTTCAGCAATTAAAACCGGCCAAACGCAAGCGTTATTTGGGCGACACACTTTGCTAAGAGCTGCCGTGGCAACGTTTTAGTTTTTTGCCGCTGCCACAGATACACTTATCATTACGCTGCAGTTTTACGGGCGGCAAAAATGTCCCGTCAACATAAAACCATTGATTGTGCTGGCGTATAAAACGTGAACGTTCATGCAACTGGCCAATAGGGCTATCTTGATAAAAAGCGATAAATTCCACCTCGGCTTTGTCGCCATATTCTGCGGATATCACGATCCGCAAACCCAGCCACTGCGTTGATTCCATTGTTTGTTGCAGGCTGACGGCATC
>CANRLD010000178.1 GCA_947631375.1 uncultured Methylophaga sp.
GATCGCCAGTGTCGGTGACTTTGAGGCTGTGCAAGCTGTTGCTAAAGCTGTGAAAGATAGCCGGGTATGTGGTTTGGCTCGAGCCCTGGATAAAGATATTGATCGGGCTGGTGAAGCACTGAAACCTGCCAAAGCCTCGCGTATTCATACTTTTATTGCCACTTCGCCTATTCACATGCAGATGAAGCTGCGGATGCAACCTGATGAAGTTGTTGAAAATGCAGTAAAAGCGGTAAAACGAGCACGACAATATACCGACGATGTTGAGTTTTCGCCGGAAGATGCAGGACGTAGTGATCCGGATTTTTTATGTCGAGTTCTGGAAGCAGTTATTGATGCCGGCGCTAGAACTCTCAACATTCCGGATACCGTGGGATACAGTTTGCCCCATCAGTTTGGCGAATTGATCAAAAGCCTGCGTGAACGGATCCCTAACTCGGATAAGGCGATCTTTTCAGTACACTGTCACAATGACCTTGGCCTGGCGGTAGCCAACTCATTAGCAGCAGTAATGAATGGCGCCCGTCAAGTGGAATGCACGATTAATGGTCTGGGTGAGAGAGCGGGCAACGCGGCTTTAGAAGAAATTGTTATGGCAGTGCGTACCCGGCAGGATATGTTCAATTGTGATACGCGATTGGATACAACTCAAATCCTGGCCGCATCGAGATTAGTTTCTGGCATAACCGGTTTTGTGGTGCAACCCAATAAAGCTATCGTCGGTGCCAACGCCTTTGCGCATGAATCCGGGATCCACCAGGATGGTGTGCTGAAAAACCGTGAAACATACGAAATTATGCGTGCTGAAGATATCGGCTGGAACACTAACCGTATGGTTCTTGGCAAACATTCCGGGCGAAACGCTTTTCGCTCACGACTGAAAGAGTTAGGCATTGAGCTGGAGTCTGAAGAGGATTTAAATATCGCCTTTACACGTTTTAAGGAACTGGCCGATAAAAAGCACGAAGTATTTGATGAAGATATTCAAGCACTTGTCAGCGATACCTTGACTGAAGACAATGAGCGGATACGATTGATTGCTATGCGTGTGTGCAGCGAAACTGGTGAAATACCCGTTGCCAGAGTGACCTTGTCCGTTGATGATAATGAGCTGAAAACTGAAATGAATGGCAGTGGACCGGTTGATGCTGCGTTCAAAGCAATAGAATCTATTGTGCAAAGTCATACTGAGCTGCAGCTTTATTCCGTCAGTAACATCACCAGTGGCACCGACTCGCAAGGTGAGGTTAGTGTCAGGTTGGAGAAGGGCGGACGGATAGTCAGTGGTCAGGGTACTGACACGGATATTGTGGTGGCTTCAGTCAAAGCGTACATCAATGCGTTGAATAAAATGCTGTTACCGGCTGAGCGGGCTCATCCGCAAATCTGATGCAATTATCTGCTGAACAACAATATGCGCTTTCGCAAATCGGCATCCCCTTATGGGTAAGACGGAATGAGCAAGCGCAGCCCGCCACCTCGGCGGATCCTGAGCCAGTTGGTTTGCCCGCTGTTGATTTTTCCAAATCATGGGCGGTGGTAGTAGAAAAACCATTAACAGTCACTGAGTTACGTTTGCTACGGGCTATACTGAGAAGTGTTGATATTTCCTATGACAGCATTGCTATTGTTGAAAAAGCATCGGCAACGGCTTTATCACTATTCGATAAACAGCAGACGGTAGGCCTGGTGTTGGGAAATCGAATCGCGCAAGCGCTTGATTTGCAACAAGATGAACAGACCGGCGGGCAGCGACTTCATGGCCATGCTGGTCGGGCAGGATTTACAACAACTGCTTGCAGAACCAGAAAAGAAAGCCGAAATGTGGCAAACCTTATCGCAGTTGCAACGCTTAAGGGCCAGCTGGGATGACTGAGCTAAATATACGAGAAATGCAGCATGCGGATGTCGGTCAGGTCTGGTCAATTGAAAAACAGGCGAATCGTTTTCCCTGGAGCAGGGGAAACTTTGAGGATTGCCTGCGCACGGGATATCGTACATTTCTTTATTCCCTGGATAGTGAATTAATTGGCTATAGCGTTGTACAATCAATTCTTGATGAGATACATTTGCTGAATATTTGTGTGTGCCCTGCGCATCAGGGAAAGGGCTTGGGCAGACAAATTCTCTCTCACGTGATTGACACCGCTTTGCAACAGAACGTGACGATCATTCTGTTAGAAGTTCGTGCCAGTAACGTCCGGGCGCAGCGATTGTATTTTTCAACAGGCTTTAATGAAATGTCAGTGCGCAAAGGATATTATCCAGCTGAACAAGGCAGGGAAGATGCGCTATTGATGGGCCTCGATCTTGGCATGACAGAGTTTGAGCAATACTTGCTATAACCCATGCCCTCACTTAGACTAACGTGTTTACGTTGGTTATTTTCAATCAAGGAGATTTATTATGGCTTTTGAATTGCCACCTCTTCCTTATGCAAACGATGCTTTGGAACCACACATCTCTGCTGAGACTATCGAATACCATTATGGTAAGCATCACCAAACCTATGTAAATAACCTGAACAATCTGGTTCCAGGAACGGAGTTTGAAGGTCAATCACTGGAAAATATCATCACTAAATCCAGCGGTGGTATTTTTAATAATGCAGCGCAGGTCTGGAATCATACTTTTTACTGGAACTGTCTGACACCAAATGGCAAAGATGCTGTTACTGGAGATCTGGCTACAGCGATTGACGCCAAGTTTGGTTCTTTTGCCGAGTTCAAGGAGCAGTTTACCAAATCGGCTGCGACTAACTTTGGTTCTGGTTGGACATGGCTGGTAAAAAATGCTGATGGCAGCATTGAAATTGTCAACACCAGCAATGCCGGTTGTCCATTGACTGCAGGCCAAACGCCCCTGCTGACATGTGATGTCTGGGAGCATGCTTATTACATTGATTATCGCAATGCGCGACCTAAATACCTCGAGTCATTCTGGTCTCTGGTAAATTGGGATTTTGTTGCCGCTAATTTCGCAGCATAGATGACGAAAGACTCAATAACTGCTAACGGTTATTGAGCGATTCGCTATATAATTTGTGGTTTTGGAATATGGCAGTTTCCTTATGAGACTGCCATTTTTCGTTTAAAAGCAGCAGAAATATCTACCTCATCTACTGAACTATCGCCTTGGAATATAGGCAGGGAGCGTTTTCCATGACTGAATCTGTCATGCCTACTTATGGTCGTTTGGATATTACCTTTGCCAAGGGGGAGGGTGCCTGGCTGACCGATACCCGTGGCGAGCGATATCTTGATGCATTAAGTGGCATTGCCGTTTGCGGTCTTGGTCATTGCCATCCTGCAGTGACGCGCGCTATCACCGAACAAGCGGCGACGCTGGTGCATACTTCCAATATTTATCATATTGAGAAACAAGAAAAGCTGGCCGATAAGCTGACGCAATTATCAGGAATGGAGCAGGTGTTTTTCTGTAATTCCGGTGCCGAAGCAAATGAAGCCGCCATTAAGCTGGCGCGCAAATACGGGCGCAGCAGAGGGATTGAACGGCCGGTTATTATCGTCATGGATGGCAGTTTTCATGGCCGTACTATGGCAACGTTAACTGCAACCGCCAATCCAAAAGTAAAAGCGGGTTTTGAGCCGTTGTTACCGGGATTTGTACGTGTGCCATTTGATGATATTGATGCTGTTCGCCTAGCGGTTAATCATTGGCCAGAAGCCGTTGCCGTTTTAGTGGAGCCAGTACAGGGAGAAGGCGGCATCAAAGTCCCTGACAGTGAGTATTTGGAAGGTCTTCGCGATCTGTGCACCCAACACAAATTGCTGATGATGCTGGATGAGATACAAAC
>CANRLD010000179.1 GCA_947631375.1 uncultured Methylophaga sp.
CCAGATTGTCTGGGCCAATGCCAAGCTGGCAGGTTGGCTGGGGTGCAGTGTGGCTTGCAAATACTCTGTATGCTGCATGACAAACGCACTATAACGCGAACGCATCAGCTGTTCCGCGGTTTTTGCCTGTTGTTTCTGCTGATGTAATGGTTCACAGCAGGTGGTGTACTGCTGCCCACTTTGGCAGGGACAATGTTGAGTTTTCATTAAGTTATAAAATCAGCAAGTTATATAGATAATGTAAATACAATTATTAACCGGCTTGTCATGGCAAGCGCTTGTTTTTAGACAGCGAATCTGTGTTGCAGCCCACTGATGGCCACGCATTTTACGCAGAAAAGCAGCATGCCTTGCTGTCATTTTCAAAAAGACCATAGCTTCTCGTTGGAGAGATCTGACTGTCGTCAGCATAGAAATTCTATCCGTTATTCGTAGAGTGGTGGGGATAACGATTTAATGGCGCCAGGCTGAAAGACCGTATTATCTGGCATCATACAGTTGTAAAGGATTGTGTGGGTGTTAATGCCGGCTGAAAGCAATGACACACGTTATTTCACAGCGGCGTAGAATAAACTGGCTTATTCAGCATTGAGAATGGCCAATAACCAAGCGAGTTATGAGTATGATGAAAAAAATAGCGGTGTTGTTGCTACTGACCACAGGTTCGGCGAACGCCAGTGGAATCTTCACTGAAGGTGATGCCTTGCTGTTACAAACGTCTCTCTGGACGACACACTATAATCCTGAACCAGACCATAATAATCACCAAAAGCTGATAAATCTGGAATATTACTTTAAGGATGAGGTGAAGCTTTTCGTCAATCCGGAGGCACCCGGCTGGCGCGATAATATTCGCTGGTTAGTGGGTGGGGCGACATTTGAAAACAGTTACGAGCAACAAAGCACCTACCTGTATGGCGGTGGTCGTTATGATTACGCGGTGGCTGACAACACCAAAGCCTATATCAAGCTCACGGCGGGCTTGTTGCATGGCTATCGTGGTGAATATAAAGATAAAATTCCATTCAATGAGCTGGGTATAGCGCCTGTCATTTTACCGGCTCTGGGGCTGCAGCATCGGCGGGTAAATATTGAGCTGGTACCCTTTGCCGCTGCTGGTGTCATGGTCAATGCCGGGTTTTATTTTTACTGAAGAGGAGCGCTATACAGGCTATTGTATCCCGTGTAAGATTATCTTCCCCTGTAACCGGAGCCTTTTGTCGTCATGACCCTGCTTATCGCTATTGCGATGCTTTCAATTTTTATTTCGTTCATCTGCTCAATTTACGAAGCCACCTTACTGACTATTACTCCCAGCTATATCGCGCAGCAAAAGGAATCCAAGCCCAAGTTGTACAAGCAGCTTAACGGACTGAAAGACAAAATCGATCAGCCACTGGCGGCTATTCTTACCCTGAATACAGTTGCTCATACGGTAGGCGCTGTTGGTGTCGGTGCACAAGTGACGATTGTCTTTGGCAGCAGCTATCTGGGGCTTGCGTCAGTGGTGATGACCTTATTGATTCTGGTCCTTTCTGAAATTTTGCCCAAAACGATTGGGGCGAAATACTGGCGGAGTATTGCGCCGGGCTTACCACCGGTTCTCAATGCGATGATTTGGATCCTCAAGCCGTTTATCTGGATCTCTGATTTTATGACCAAGTTTATTGGCGACAAGGAGCCACAGGCTGATATCCGTCTTGAAATAAAAGCAATGACCATGTTGGGGCGTGAGTTGGGCGAACTGGATGATGATGAATCCCGGGTGATTTCCAATATTCTGGATCTGCATGAGATTCGCACTCGTGACATTATGACGCCGCGCACGGTGTCGGAATATGTGGGGCCGGATGAAACAATTGCTGACTTTATTGAGCGATCCAATAAAGGTCAGTTTTCGCGTTACCCGGTGCTGGATGCCAATGAGTCGCCGCTCGGGGTTATTTTCCGTCGGGATTTGATTGGTGCTGATGAAACCAGCAAGGTTGCTGATGTGATGAAGCCAGTTGTTGTGGTCACAGATCAAAGTGACGTGGAATCCATCATGATTTTACTGATGCAGGAACGTCAGCACATGGCGCTGGTATATGACGAATACGGCACATGGTTGGGTCTGGTGACCATGGAAGATATTTTTGAAGCCATTATCGGCAAGTCGATTATGGATGAAACCGATGACATTCCAAATATGCGTCGTTTTGCCCGAAAGCTTTGGGAAAAACGGCGCCGCAGTGCCACGGCGCAGAGTCAAAGCCATTAGCAGATAAGGTCAACGTTGCTTTTTCAGTGCTCGATGCAGCAATACAGCGATAAAGCTGACTACACCAAGCAAGATAGCGATCACTGGTAGGGGAATTGGAAAGGGAGCAGGGTTAACAGGAGTCTGTTGCAGTTCTGCCGGCAGCTCCTGTTCAGCCAGCTCAATTGTGACCCAGTCATCGCGGTTGTCCGGCGCTGTTTCCAGATATTCGTTAAAGCTGTATACCGGCGCTGCTCCCAAAGCCCGGCTGGACGGAATTTGTGGAATACGTACAAACCAGATAGCCTCAATTTGTTGTTCAAGTGCCTGTTCGTAGCCAGTTAATGTTCTGGAAGTCTGGCCGCTGGCAAGCTGTAACAAATCGTTACCAACAGCATCAAAAGCAACCGCTGGTAGCAGACGCGTGGTTTCTGTTGTCAGGTAATCATAAATCTGCCGGGCCGCATGCAGATCCGCTTCCATTATCGCCATATAAAAATAGGCTCCAATGGCCTTGAGATAACCGCTGCTTCCGCGCTGTGGCACATTCCATCCCAAACTGCGTAAGGTATCAATACTGATACCACTGCAATTGGCGTCAGCATGATTGTAAATAAAGCTGTGACGGTAAAAGTGGTTCATTACCTGACTGATTGACTGCTGGAACTGAACGACAGCTTGCGGATCGGTAAGCGTGGCAAACAGCATGTAAGAGGGACGGTAGTAATTCTGTCCGGCATTGAGATCTGCCAGGTAATTATCCATTGGCGTAACGGCTGCCAGAATGCCTTTTTCACTAATGATGTCGAGGTTGTAAAAGTTATTAACCAGCCAGTCATGGTAACTGCCGTCCGCCTGAAACTGACCGGTAACAACAGCAAAATGCCCAGCCAGGGCTTCATGATCATCGCCTTGGGCACCATTTAACATTAATCCCAATACCGGTTTGCCAGCAGACTGCAGTGCTGCGCCGGGCTGGCGTTCCCATAACAAACGACTTTGATGTGGCTGACTTACGCCGCCGTCATCTGCTTGAACCAGCGTTTGCAAATCTTCTTGCTCGTTAAGCGCTAACTGCTGAAAATTGCTGATGGCAAAATCAAGTGGCCAGACGGTGCGAGCCACAAAAGAATCCCCTTCTATGGTGCCGCGTAATCGAATGCCGCGCTCACTGAAAAATGTTGCGCTGGCGGTATTCCAGTAAGCCTGATTTTGCGGAATTTTGCCGATGGTTTTAAACAGAAATTGCTGACCGCTAGGTAAATCAAGCTGCTGTTTTATGGGATCCAGCGATGCTTTGTCGATCGTCTGCGGCGAAGCAATCCACAGCAACATATCGTCATCAATATCAGGCGCGTTGTGCAACCAGGCTGGCAGCGTCACCGCAGCAGAGTCTGCTGTTGGCGTTAAGGTAATTATTTCATTATCAAAATACCAGCTGGCCTGGGGAGAGATATTACAGTTCTGGCACGTCGCACCCGTGCTGATGAATGGTTCAGCAAATTTCTGGGGGGCAGGGATTGTTGCAAGGCC
>CANRLD010000180.1 GCA_947631375.1 uncultured Methylophaga sp.
TGCTGTTTGCCATGATGTCCAGTTGCCCGCTGCTTATTGCGGTAATGTCACGCGGGGGCGGGTTGCCGTGTCGGTAAACCAGTTGTTGAGTGACTTCAAAATAAATGGGGCCGAAGCGCAAATCATTTTGTCTGGAGCGGGTGATGGTTAACCCCGCGGCAGCGATATCGGCCTGTCCATTATCAACCAGATCAAGTGCTTTACTGAGATTTCTCGACCCGATGAGATTGAGTTCAACACCGAGGTAGTCGGCAAAGCGCTCCGCCAGTTCATACTCGAATCCGGTCAGAGAGCTGCCATTATTGTAATAGCTGGTGATGGCATATCGGCTTACTACACGAAGTTCACCGCGCTCCAGAATCTGTTCCAGCTGATTTCCGGGCGCATCACAGGCGCTTAACACGCAGAGTACAAGAATGAGAAAAATCGGCTTTTTCAAAACATCGCTCTGACAATTCGGCAGCAAATTATGCTACAGACGTAATTATTTTCCCATCAAATTTCACTAAATTTAGCTGGAAGTAACGTGAGTTTGTGGTGGTTATCGCTTGCTGCGAAAAAATGCTTTTAATAATTCGCTGCATTCGGCAGCCAGTACACCGTGTTCACATTGCACCTGATGATTTAGTCGAGGCTGATTGAATACATCAAACCCACTGCCGGCGGCACCTGTTTTGGGCTCTGTTGTTGCATAGACCAAGCGTTTTATCCGAGCGTGGATAATGGCACCAGCACACATTACACAAGGCTCCAGCGTAATATACATGGTGCTCTCAGGCAGCCGATAATTTTGCTGCTGTAAACAAGCAGAGCGGAGTGCAACAATTTCAGCATGTGCTGTGGGATCGTTTTGGCTGATTGGCTGATTCCATCCCGCACCAATCAAGGCATTATCCAGAACAATCACCGCACCGACCGGCACTTCGCCCTCTTGTTCTGCCTGCTTTGCCAGTAACAGAGCCTGGCGCATCCAGTATTCATCATTGACCATGGCAGATATGTATATCAATCAGGTTAAGCAGCCGTTTGCTGGCACCTTTGCTTTGTTCAATCAGCTTTCTGCCTGCCTCGCCCATTTCAGTGCGTAGCTGAGGGGTGCTTAGCAGGGTGATAACACTATCGGCAAGTTGTTCACTGTTGGTGACTTCCATGGCTGCTCCTTGTTGCAGGAACTGCCGGGTTACCCCAAGGAAGTTAAAATAATGCGGTCCGGTGATTATTGGGCGGGAAAGTGCTGCTGCTTCCAGAAGGTTGTGGCCGCCATGCGGCACCAGTGTGCCGCCGATGAATGCCACATCTGCAGCACCGTAAAAGAAGGTTAACTCTCCCATGGTATCAACTACCAAAACTTGTACCTGACTATGACAAGGTTTGCCTTCACTGCGACGTAATGTCGTGAGTCCTGCCTTGCGGGATAGGGCTGCAACCCGATCAAACCTTTCAGGGTGTCGGGGAACGAGGATCAGCAACAACTCTTTAAACTGGCTGCGGATCTTGCGCGCTGCATCCAGAATTTGCTCTTCTTCACCTTCATGTGTGCTGGCGGCAATGAGAACTGGCCGGCTTCCCCACAGAGAGCGCATTGACTCTGCCCGTTCCATCGCGCTGGCAGGCAAGACAATTTCATATTTAAGATTACCGACGGCATGGACAGTTGTTTTATGTGCACCAAGTTGCAGAAAGTGTTCACGATCGGTCTGTGTTTGCGTGGCAATTAGTGGAATGCTTTGCAGCATTTGTCGGGTAAACTTACTGAGCTTCTGATAGCCGCGGGTGCTGCGAGTTGATAACCGTGCATTGGCAATAACGACAGGGATCTTCTGATCGGCGCAGGCGATAATCAGGTTAGGCCAAAGCTCGGTTTCCATGATAATACCAAACTGAGGGCGCATCGCACGTAGAAAGCGGTTAATGGCAAACGGTAAGTCGTAAGGCAGATAGACATGTAAAACGCTCTCGGCAAATAAGCTTTTGACGCGTGAACTCCCGGTCGGTGTCATGGTAGTAATCAGGATTTGATGCGCTGGATAACGTTGTTGTAACCCTGAAATTAAGGGGCGGCAGGCTTCTGCTTCACCGACAGAGACGGCATGAACCCAGATCAGAGGCGTTGTTGATTCACGCGTTGCTATATGACCAAAACGTTCGTTCCAGCGTTTGAAATAGTCGGGCGCTTTTATCCCTCGCCAGACGAGTCGTAATAAGATAACGGGAAGGGCTAGATAGAACAATAGTGAATAAAGTGCTTTCAAATCAGGCTCACAACAGGCAGTTTTTTCAGCTTAAATAGTGGTGGGATGATAGCATAGACGTTGTTTTGTATTGCTATCGACTTGATGACTATTCTCAGTAAAAAATTTCTACATCCGCGATTTTGGCCGAACTGGCTTGGTTTGTTACTGATGCGGCTTTCCGTTTATCTGCCAGCAACATGGCAGACATTTGCTGGACATACTCTGGGACGGTTTATGCGTCTTTTTATGAAAGACAGGGAGCGTGTGGCCAGGCGGAATCTGGCGTTATGCTTTCCGCAGATGACAGAAGAAGAGCGCGAAGCGTTGCTGCGGCAGAATATGTTGACAATGGGCATGATGCCGATTGAAACGGCTGTCAGTTGGTGGGCCAGTGATGCAAGCCTCGAAAAGCGGGTTGAGTATACTGGGCTTGAGCATCTTCAAGCCGCGCTGGCGAAAGGCAAGGGAGTACTTCTGCTCACTGGTCATTTTACCAGTATGGAGCTGGGAGGGCGTTTGATGATGCTGAAACAGCCATGCTATGTGATGTTTCGTGAATTAAAGAGTCCATTGTTTAATGCGGTGATGATGCAGCAACGTCAGCACCATAGTGAGGGCATTATCCTGCAGGCCGATATGCGGGGAATGTTGCGTGCTTTACGGCAGAACAAAGTTGTCTGGTACGCGCCAGATCAGGATTTTGGACGGCGAACCAGTGTGTTTGCCAGGTTTTTTGGGATCAGTGCAGCCACAATTCCGGCGACAGCGCGGCTAGTAAAAATGAGTGGCGCAGCGGTGGTACCTTTTGTCCCACGACGACTGGAGAACGGCCATTACGCAATTGATATCCAGCCAGCATGGGAAAACTATCCAACCGGTGATGAGCTGGCTGATGCACAAACGGTGAATGATTGGGTGGAGGCTGAAATCAGAAAATCGCCGGCTCAGTATTTCTGGGTGCACCGGCGATTTAAAACGCAACCCGATGGTAAAGGATTGTTTTACAAGTAAGCATTCTATCTGTTAAACGGTGAGAAACTGTAACTTAGAATAAGGGATTCGGAGCCTGGATTATTTTTTGCCAGATCGGCATTTGACATGTGATACAGCGTCAATGCCAAGCGTGATGATGGGCCAGTACGATAGCCGATCTCGATGCCACTTCGAAACAGAAAACCACTTCCCAAATCCTGGCCATCGCCATCTTCATAGCCAACGATCGCCAATTGCGGGGTTAATACCCATCTCTCGCTGAGGTTAATATCATAGCGACCACCGGCGTGTGCCCAGTAGCCTCCATCAGTATTGGCGTTAATGCCTATTGCCGGAATAATATTGAAGAATGATTCCTGGGCTGCAAAACGATATTCAACACCGAGTTCCAGGGCATTATCGCTATCGAACACTTCAAAACTACCAGCTGAAACAGCGATCTCCGGCGATTGCGCTTGTGCACTGGCGCAGCATAGTAATCCGATGAGTCCGATAATGCCTTGTTT
>CANRLD010000181.1 GCA_947631375.1 uncultured Methylophaga sp.
CCGAACTGGTGGATGACAGTGGCCGCGGCGGCCGGTTTGAATTACGGGCTATTCCCAATGACGAACCGGGTATGTCGCCGATGGAAATTTGGTGCAATGAGTCTCAGGAGCGTTATGTTCTTGGGGTAAATCCTGAAGACATTCCTGTTTTCCAGGAAATTTGTGAACGTGAGCGCTGCCCGTGGGCGGTGGTGGGAGAAACCACTGAAGAGCAGCATCTATTACTTGGCGATGCACATTTTGAAAATAATCCCATTGATATGCCGTTGTCGCTGTTATTGGGCAAACCACCCAAAATGCTGCGCGATGTGAAACACCACAGCAAACCAAAGCCAGAGCTGGATCTGAGTGGAGTGACTGTCAGCGATGCCTTACAACGGGTACTGGCATTACCCGCTGTAGCCAGCAAGAGCTTTTTGATTACTATCGGTGATCGCAATGTGACTGGTCTGGTCGCCCGTGATCAAATGGTTGGTCCCTGGCAGGTACCGGTTGCGGATTGTGCGGTAACGCTTGCTGATCACCATGGTCTGCAGGGTGAAGCCATGTCGATGGGCGAACGTACTCCGTTGGCGTTAATTGATGCGCCGGCATCCGGGCGGATGGCAATTGGTGAAGCATTGACCAATATTGCCGCTGCCGATATTGCTCGACTTGGTGATATCAAGCTGTCTGCAAACTGGATGGCAGCCTGCGGTCATGGCGGTGAAGACGCCTTGCTGTATGACACGGTAAAAGCGGTTGGTATGGAATTATGTCCACAGCTGGGCATTGCGATTCCTGTAGGTAAAGATTCGCTATCAATGCGTACTGTTTGGGAAGAGGAAGGCGAAAGTAAATCTGTCACCTCACCGTTATCATTGATTATCAGCGCTTTTGCGCCGGTAGTGGATGCCAGCAAAACGCTGACACCGCAGTTGCGTACGGATCTGGGTGACAGCAGATTGATTTATCTTGACCTGGGGCATGGACATAACCGGTTGGCAGCATCAGCGCTGGCGCAGGTTTATAATCAGGTCGGTCATCGTGGCCCCGATGTGAATGATGCGCGAACGCTGAAACAATTCTTTGCTGCCATGCAGCAGTTAAAGCAGGACAGATTGTTGCTGGCGTACCACGATCGCAGTGATGGCGGTTTAATCACCACCCTATGCGAAATGGCCTTTGCCGGACATTGTGGTCTGGATATCAACCTGAATGGATTGGGCGATGCTCTGCCGTTGCTGTTTAACGAAGAGTTAGGCGCTGTCATTCAAATCAAGGCGGAACATCAGGATGCGGTGTTTGCTATCTTGCAGCAGTTTGAACTGGCTAATCACAGTCATCTGATCGGTACCGCCACGGTTGAGCAGCAAATCAAGATCAGTGTCAATAATGAGCTGGTGTTGCAGCAGCAGCGCAAGGAACTGCAAAAACGTTGGGCAGAAACCAGTTACCGGATGCAGGCACTGCGTGATAATCCCGACTGTGCCGAGCAGGAGTTCGCAGCACTGGATGATGAACAGGATCCGGGTTTGCACGCGACGTTAAGTTTTGATCCACAAGAGCAAATTGCGGCGCCGTTTATTCTGAGTGGAAAACGTCCACAAATAGCCATTCTGCGTGAGCAGGGAGTCAATGGTCAGATTGAAATGGCGGCTGCCTTTGATCACGCAGGATTTACTGCGGTGGACGTACACATGAGCGATATCGTTGAAGGTCGTGTGTCATTGGCTGACTTTAACGGACTGGTGGCTTGTGGTGGCTTTTCCTATGGCGACGTACTCGGTGCTGGACGGGGCTGGGCGAGTACAGTGCTGCACAACAGCCGCACTCACGATGAGTTCGCTGCCTTTTTTGCGCGGGACAACACCTTTTCGCTCGGTGTCTGTAATGGCTGTCAGATGATGTCGCAGTTGAAATCATTGATCCCCGGCAGTGAACACTGGCCGGAATTCAGCCGTAACCTCTCGGAACAGTTCGAAGCACGTGTTGCACTGGTTGAGGTGACCGAATCACCGTCAATCCTGTTGCAGGGGATGGCAGGCTCGATCATGCCAATCGTTGTGGCACACGGTGAAGGACGTACTGATTTCAGCAAAGGCGGCAGTCAGGCTGATGCTCTGGTCTCGCTGCGGTTTGTTGATCATTATGATCAGCCGACTGAGCGTTATCCATTTAATCCGAATGGTTCGGCAAACGGTCATACCGGATTTACCACGACAGATGGCCGAGCCACAATCATGATGCCGCATCCAGAGCGGGTAGTACGCACTATCCAGAACTCATGGCATCCTGACGATTGGGGTAAGGATGCTCCCTGGTTACGTGTGTTCCAGAATGCTCGCCGTTGGTTAGGCTAAAAAAATAGCCGGCATCGTTTGATGAAAGGGGAGATGCCGGTTATCTTCACCAGAAATATGCGGTCTGCTGCACATCAAGGTTATTCCTTACATATCAACGCCTTCTTGAATAAGTCGCTGCTGTGGCTGGCATTGTTGCTGTTGTCCTTCGGCTGGCAGAATGTTTCACATGCGACGGCTTCCCCCCAAATCTCGCTGACGGATTGGCAATACCGTTGGGGAGATTCACCATTTACTCATCAATATGCTGAATGGACAATTGCCGATACAATGGATGATTCGCAGTGGCAGGCCATTGCGTTTCCATCCAACCCGCCGAAACGACAAGGGCAGCAAAATATCTGGTTTCGCACGGTGTTACCCTCGGTTACTTTGACCGATCCGGTTATTTTCATTTCCAGTATTGATTTGATTGCCGAGGTGTATCTCGGCCAGCAAAAAATCTATAGCTTTGGCGAGTTTGATCGCCATGGCCAAGGCGATTTTCAGGGCTGGCCCTGGCATATGATCAGCCTGCCGGCAGACTATATGGGACAACCGCTGTTTTTCCGTATTTATTCTGACTATACCGATATCGGTTTATGGGGCGAGATTACGCTGTTGGAACGCTCTGATGCCTTGTTGAATATTCTGAACAATTCACATGGTGATTTGTTGATATCGGCATTTTTTGCATTTATTGCCTTACTTGCTTTGGCGTTTGCCGTGATGTGGCAAGGTAACCGACAATTCATTTACCTTGGCTTGTTCTCCTTGGCCAGCGCTGGAAATCTGCTCGGTGAAAGTCAGGCATTGCAGTTATTAGTCTATGCACCTTTGGCGAAAAGCTGGCTGGCAGCAATCTCCTATTTTTCAATACCCGTTTTTATTGCCTTGATCCTCCGCTACTGGCTGATAGAGCAAGCTGGCAGGATCATGTTGCGGATCGCTCAACTACATATCATCTATGTCATCCTAGTAATCGTGCTGTCAATTTTTGGGGTCGCGCGTCTGGCCTTTTTCTATCCGGTTTTTGATGCGCTGTTTGTGCTCAGTCTACTGACAACGCTGTGGATCTGTATTCGCTACTTTGCCGTGATGAGCATTGAGCAACGATGGGTAATGGCTGCGTTTGGCGTCTATGCGCTATTCTTTCTGATAGACATGATCGTCGCGCATGGTTTGGTGCCGTGGTTCGATTTCCAGTTGGCGTATGGCGGCTTATTCTTTGCTTTGGTATTGGTGCTCATCTCATTGTGGCATTATCGGCAGACGCAAACGCAGCTGAGAGAATGGAATATGGTGCTGGAAAGCCGGGTAAACGAACGCACAGCGATGCTGCAAGGCTACGTTCAGCTGGAACAGCAACGAA